>NZ_JBEPLY010000007.1:0-197209 GCF_040545495.1 Martelella mangrovi | reverse complement strand
TCATTGCAGAAGGAAGATAGGTGGACGGATTTTACTCCGCCCGCGGACGGTCTATTCCGCCGCTTCCGTGGCCGACTTTTGCACCGCCGTTCTCAGCGGAGGTGTCAACAAACGAAAACCCGGCCTGTCGACCGGGTTTTCATAGAATTTCGTATTTTCACGCGTAATCAGCTATCCAGGAACGAGCGCAGCTTGCGGCTGCGGCTCGGGTGCTTCAGCTTGCGAAGCGCCTTGGCCTCGATCTGGCGGATACGTTCGCGGGTCACCGAGAACTGCTGACCGACCTCTTCCAGCGTGTGGTCGGTGTTCATGCCGATACCGAAGCGCATGCGCAGCACGCGTTCTTCACGCGGGGTCAGCGAGGCGAGAACACGGGTGGTGGTCTCACGCAGGTTCGCCTGAATGGCGGCATCGATCGGCAGAAGCGCGTTCTTGTCCTCGATGAAATCTCCCAGATGCGAATCTTCCTCGTCGCCCACAGGCGTTTCGAGCGAGATCGGCTCCTTGGCGATCTTCAGCACCTTGCGGACCTTTTCAAGCGGCATGGACAGCTTTTCGGAAAGCTCTTCCGGCGTCGGTTCGCGGCCGATCTCATGCAGCATCTGGCGCGAGGTGCGCACGATCTTGTTGATCGTCTCGATCATGTGCACCGGAATGCGGATCGTACGGGCCTGGTCGGCGATCGAACGGGTAATCGCCTGCCGGATCCACCATGTCGCATAGGTCGAGAACTTGTAACCGCGGCGGTATTCGAACTTGTCGACCGCCTTCATCAGTCCGATATTGCCTTCCTGAATGAGATCGAGGAACTGCAGACCGCGATTGGTGTATTTCTTGGCAATCGAGATCACCAGTCGCAGATTGGCCTCGACCATCTCCTTCTTGGCGATCCGGGCTTCGCGTTCGCCCTTCTTGACCATGTGCACGATGCGGCGGAACTCGGCAATCGAAATACCGGTTTCGGTGGCAAGGCTCTGGATCTCGGACCTCAGAGCCCGGATATCGTCGCCGTCACGGCTGGCGAATTCCTTCCAGCCCTTGCCGGAGAGATTGCCGATCGACTTCATCCAGTTCGGATCAAGTTCTGCGCCGTGATAGTGCTGCAGGAAGTCATCACGCGCAACGCCACGATGGGTCGCCTTGCGCAGCAGCTTGCCCTCGTTTTCAACGAGACGCTTGTTGATGTCGTAAAGCTGTTCGACCAGAAGATCGATACGGTTCTGGTTGAGCGACAGCGACTTCACAGCCGTGATCAGCCCGTCCTTCAGTTCCCTGTAGCGGCGCTCCTGGGCATTGGTCAGCGTGCCGGTGGCGGCAAGACGGGCCTCCACCTGCTGGTCCTGCAATTTGCGCAGCTTCACATAGGTTTCGGCGATCAGGTCGAGCGTGTCCATCACCTGCGGGCGAAGCTCGGCCTCCATGGCGGCAAGAGACAGGTTGGATTCGTCATCCTCTTCGTCTTCTTCTTCGGGCTGCACGCCCTCGCCGCCGACATCGGTGACGTCGTCGGAGCGTTTCTTGCGCGCCTGTTCCTTTTCCTCGGCCTTCTTGCGGTCGGCCTCAATCTTTTCCGGGCTCTGGAACTGCGGTGCAGCCTTGGCCTCGGGACCGGAATAGGTGGTTTCCAGATCGATGATCTCGCGCAGAAGCGTGGTGCCCTCGTTCAGCTCATCACGCCAGATGATCAGCGCCTGGAAGGTCAGCGGGCTTTCGCAAAGCCCTGCGATCATCGTCTCGCGGCCGGATTCGATGCGTTTCGCAATGGCGATTTCGCCTTCGCGCGACAGAAGCTCGACGGAGCCCATCTCGCGCAGATACATGCGCACGGGATCATCCGTCCGGTCGGTCGGCTCTTTCTTCTTGGTGGCTGCAACTGCGGTGCCCGTGGCCGTCGCCACTTCCGTGCTTTCGCTTTCAGCCGCGCTGCCGTCACCGGAGCTGTTACCGCTGTCGTTGTCCTGCTCCATCTCCTCCTCGTCCTCAATCACGTTGATGCCCATATCGGACAGCATCGCCATCGTGTCCTCGATCTGCTCGGAGGTCACTTCGGAGGAAGGCAGAACGGAATTCAGCTCGTCCATGGTCACAAAACCGCGCTTCTTGGCGGCCTTGATCATCTTCTTGACGGCATCATCGGAAAGGTCCAGAAGAGGGCCGTCGGTTCCGCCTTCGCGTTCGGTTTCGGCTTCTTCGTTTTCCTTGACTTTTGTTGCCATAGATTTTGTTTCCCTGACGCTTATGCCGTAATTCCACAGCGGCAATACCGGCAAATGATTAAGGACCCTTTATGGGGACCGCCCCAGCCGGCTTTCAAAACTTCAACCATGAACAGGACAGAATTCACCGCCGCGGAGCCTGTCACCCCGGGTGAACACTGTCCAGATCATGAAATTGCGCTGCGTTGTGCCATTCAAACTGGTGATTCCCAGATTTTCGCCATCCGTCAAGCGCCAATTCGAGGATCGCGCGATTTCATATCCTAAAATCGCTTCAAAAGCCACCCGTGTGACGCTTCTATCGATGTCCGGACCGATGCAGCCTTTCTGACGACCCGCGAGAGTACATTTAGAACGAAGTTAAAGAAATACAAGTACCGGCCACCCACATCAATCCGAATCCTGCAAGGTTTGCCGTCCCGATATCCTTATCCCGCAGCACCGGACCGCCCGGCACGCCCCGACATCAGCCCGAAACCGTCGATTTCGGCCTCCTGATTATCAATTCGGTTGATTTCGTTCTGCACCGAAACCAGCGCCGGCATCAGCTCCTCGAGAAGCGCCAGATTGCCCTCCTCCGTCGCCTCGCCAATCTCGCGCTCAAGATCGCCCTTCTGGCGGGCAAGCGAGCGGGCGCGGTTGTGGAGCGAAAGCGCCTGGCGATAGACCTCGCGCACATCCTCAAGGGCGGTATCCGGCCCGGCAATCCAGCTGACATTGCGGCTGACATGGCTCTGCAGCTGCTGAACCAGCGGCCCGAACCCTGCATCCTCGAGCTTTTGGCGAATACGCTCCCGGCCGGCGTCAGGGCGCGATGCCTCGGCCAGAAAAACAGGCCACAGCGCCCGCATTTCCGCTGCATCGAAGGAAAGCGAGGCAATGCTGTCAAAATCTTCCCGGGCTAGTTCGGGATGGGTCAGAAGGCAGAACACCAGCTGACATTCGCGAAACGACAGCGAAGCGCCCACCGGACGAAAGCTTGCAAGCGGCGAGCGCGAAAGCCGTTCGGAGGCGGAAAAGCCACCGGCCTGCTGCGCGCCATAGCCCCTGCCCTGCCCCTGTTTCGGCCTGAAATTGCCGCCGCCGCGCGAACCGCCACCGCGAAAACGCTGAAACAGGCGATTGCGGAAATCCTGCTGGTAATGCCGGCGCACATTCTCATCGCCGATGGTCTGCACCAGCGTGTTGATTCTGGCCTCGATCGCCGCCCGCCGTTCGGGCGTTGCGTTGTCGTCATTGCCGACCTCGCGCTCGAACACCGTATCGGCAAGCGGCCTTGCCTGCCGCAGTATCTGGTCAAAGGCCTGCCGCCCGCCCTCGCGCACCAGGTCGTCGGGGTCCTTGCCCTCCGGCAGATAGGCAAATTTCAGGGAGTGCCCCGGCTTCAAAAGCGGCAGCGCAACACCGGCCGCGCGCTCGGCGGCGCGCTGGCCCGCGCTGTCGCCGTCAAAACACAGCACCGGTTCGCTGGTCATGCGCCAGAGAAGCTGAAGCTGGTTTTCCGTCAGCGCCGTGCCGAGCGGGGCCACTGCGTTTTCGACACCGGCCTGGCTGAGCGCGATGACGTCCATATAGCCTTCAACGGCAATCACCGTGCCGGCGCCATCCGCCCCCGACAGCGCACGGCGCGCACGGGCGAAATTGAACAGCACATTGCCCTTGTGAAACAGCTCGGTCTCGTTGGAATTCAGATATTTGGCCAGCGCATCGGGGCGCATGGCGCGGCCGCCGAACGCAATCACCTTTTCGCGCGATGACAGGATCGGAAACATGATCCGATCGCGGAAGCGATCGTAGGAGACCGCGATATCGGGACCATGGACAACGAGGCCGCAAGCCTCGATCTCCTGCTTCTCCACGCCTTTGGAGGCCAGAAATTCCTTCAGCGCGTTGCGGCTCTCCGGCGCATAGCCAAGCCTGAACGTATCAATGGTGCGGGCGGAAAGACCTCTTTCGCGCAAATACGCCCTGGCCTTCGCCCCCTCGCTTGTCTGCAACCGGTCCTGAAAGAAGCTTGCCGCCAATTCCATCACATCGATCAGCGTGCGGCGCTTTTCCTCGCGCTTTTCGGCCTGCGGATCCATTGCCGGCATCGGAACACCGGCCATGTCTGCAATCCGCTGCACCGCCTCGGGAAAGCTCATGCCGTCGAGATCGGTGAGAAAGCGGAAATGATCGCCGGAAACCCCGCAGCCGAAGCAATGATAGCGGCCCTTGCGGTCCTCGCAGTGAAAGCTCGGGGATTTTTCGCCGTGGAACGGGCAGCAGGCCCAGTAGTCGGCGCGCGTCACATTGGTCTTCTTGCGGTCCCACGTCACCCGCTGGCCGATAACAGCCGAAATCGGCACACGGTCACGAATTTCATCCAGAAATGACGACGGAAAGCGCATAAAGCCCTCGTTTGTGCCGGGCGAAGCAGCCGGCCGGCGGGACGCTCACCTTACGGCCTCCCGCAATCATCCAGCGCCATCGGCACAGATTATCCCCCATATCCACGGAGTTATCCACAGCCTTGGCGCAGGGTTGTTATTTCAGCATTTCCTTGACGACGCCGGAGGCCTTGGAAAAATCCATCTGGCCGGAATAGCGGTCCTTCAGCGTCTCGATGCACTTGCCCATATCGCGCAAGCCCTGCGCGCCGGTCTCCTCGACAACGGAGGCGCAGACCTCGCGAATCTTTTCCTCGGGCAGCTGAGCAGGCAGAAATTCCCGGATCACCGCCATTTCCTGACGCTCCTGGGCGGCAAGGTCGTGACGGCCCTTCTCCTCGTAGAGACGGGAGGATTCCTTGCGCTGCTTGAGCATTTTCAGCAGGATCTGGCCGATATCATCGTCACTGACGGGGTCTTTCCCGCTCGCACGGTGGGCAAGATCACGATCCTTGATGGCGGCATGAACCAGCCGCAGCGTGCAAAAACGGACAGGCTCATCCGCTTTCGAGCTTTCTTTGAGTGCAAGGGCGAGTTGATCGCGCAACATGAAGCTACTCCTGGCAACGCCAGTTTTAAAAACCACTGCCGACACATGCCGACAAGCGGCGGCGTTTACCGAAATCGTGGGCTGCAATCAAATTAAAAAACGGGTTCGTCATATAATTTGACCAGATGCCACAAGTCTGCACCGAGAGCAATTGACCCGCAAGCAGCGTTTGACTATTTTCCCGCGACCGCATCAAAATAAGGTCTGCCCTTGTCTCTGTCATCCGGTTAAAGACCGGTCCGAAAGAGTGAACCCGTTCGTGCGGGCAATATATAGTGCAATGCAGGCCTTGTTCAATCGGCTTCACACCGTCGAGGAACACGATAAGGATTATGATGACGACCTCCTCCGCATGGATCAAGGAAAAGCCGACGGCCGTTCTGGTGCTGGTCGACGGCACGACGATTTTCGGCAAGGGTATCGGTGCCACGGGCCATGTGCAGGCCGAAGTCTGCTTCAACACCGCGCTCACCGGCTATCAGGAAATTCTCACCGATCCGTCCTATCTTGGACAGATCGTGACCTTCACTTTCCCGCATATCGGCAATATCGGCGCCAATGACGAGGATATCGAAGACCTGACGCCGGCCGCGCGCCGCGGCGCAGTGGGCACGATCTTCAGGGCCGACATCACCCAGCCGTCGAATTATCGTTCGGCCGGCCATCTCGATGCATGGCTGAAGGCCCGCGGCATCATCGGCCTTTCCGGCATCGACACCCGCGCGCTGACCGCCTGGATCCGCGAGCATGGCGCGCCCAACGCGGTGATTGCCCACGATCCGGACGGCAATTTCGACCTTGATGCGCTGAAGGCTGAAGCCAAGGCCTGGGGCGGTCTCGAAGGGCTCGACCTTGCCGTTGTCGCCACCTCCGGCCAGTCTTCCAGATGGAACGAGACGCCCTGGGGCTGGAACGAAGGCTATGGCGCGCTCGACGAGGCGGATGCCAAATACCACATCGTCTGTGTCGATTACGGTGTGAAGCGCAATATCCTGCGGCTGTTTGCCGGCCTTTCCTGCAAGGTCACCGTGGTTCCGGCGAAGACATCGGCGGAAGATATTCTGGCGCTGTCGCCCGACGGCGTGTTCCTGTCCAACGGACCGGGCGACCCGGCAGCGACCGGCGAATATGCCGTGCCGGTGATTCGCGCGCTGATCGACAGCGGCCTGCCGGTGTTCGGCATCTGCCTCGGTCATCAGATGCTGGCGCTGGCGCTTGGCGGCAAAACCGTCAAGATGCATCAGGGCCATCACGGCGCCAACCATCCGGTGAAGGACTTCACCACCGGCAAGGTCGAGATCGTTTCGATGAACCACGGCTTTGCGGTTGATTCGGCTTCACTGCCGGAGGGTGTCAGCGAAACCCATGTCTCGCTGTTCGACGGTTCCAATTGCGGCATTTCGCTTGCCGGCAAGCCGGTATTTTCCGTCCAGCATCACCCCGAGGCCTCCCCCGGCCCGCAGGACAGCCACTACCTGTTCCGCCGCTTCATCAATCTGGTGCGCGAGAACAAGGGTGAGGCGCTGCTGGAAGAGCGCGCCTGAACGCACTTTTATAAGAAATGCCATCAAGGGGCTGCGCGATGCGGCCCCTTTTTGCGTGGATGGCGAGCATAGCTGTGCCGCTCGCGCGCCGCTTCGGCCTCCGCAATCGCATTGCCCTTGGCCGTGCCGTAACGCCAGCTCCAGGTCATCATCAGCGCGAAGACCGCAATCCACATCACTTCCGAAACCAAAAGAAACACACTGACCGGCATCAGTGGAATGATCGCAGCCCTGACGGCGGCCTCGGCAATCAGAACCACCGCCCAGGCCAGTGTCATCCGGCGCATCAGGGCGCGATAATCCGCAGAAGCCGCATAAAGCCGGTTCAGGCGTTTGCGCTCCTCCGCATCGCCTTCGCTCGCAAAGTGAAAGACCAGCGGGCGCGGCATCAGCAGCGAAGCGGCAAACACCAGACCGATGAAGCCGGTGATCAGCGAGGTCTTCAACAGCGCCAGATAGGGGCTGTCGAAATACAGACTGCCCGCCAGCGCGGCAAGCGTTGCCGCCAGCGTGATGACGCCGATGGCCGCCAGCCGGTTGCTCCTGACATAGGCGACCACGATCACCCCGATCGGAAACACCGAGCCGAGCGCCAGCGCGTGCACCGTGGAATAATCGTAGTGCCTGGCCAGAAGATAGGTCAACCAGGGCAGAACCGCCCCGAAGATGATATCGTTGCGCATACCCGCTCCCCTTGCCTGAAGATGCAGCCCCGATGGGCCCATCTCCGGCAGAATGCTCTCTCGCAAACCGAAACGAAAGGCAAAAGCTTTTCAGCTTTTCTCCTTTTGCAACATTTTCCAGTAGCGGATGCTGAGCATGATCGCAGCGGCCCCCAGACCGCAAAGGAAACCGATCCAGATGCCGATGCCTTTCAGAGAGAAGACGAAGCCAAGCAGCCAGGCCAGAGGCAAGCCCAGCCCCCAATAGGCCAACAGCACCAGCACCATGGGAATGCGCGTATCCTTCAGCCCGCGCAGCAACCCGTTCATGATCGCCTGGGCGCTGTCGAGCAGCTGGAACAGGGCGGCAATGATGATCAGCGGCGCGGCATAGGCAATCACCGCCCCGGCCTCCGGCAGCGTGACATCGATGAACAGCGATGACAGTGCCTGCGGCGCCAGCGCAAAGGCCAGCCCGCTTGCAGCGGCAAAGCCGATCGCCACCACCAAAACCGTCACCGAGGCACGGATGACATTGGCCCGGTCGCCGGCACCGTGAAACAGGCCGACGCGCACCGTGCCAGCCTGCGACAGGCCGAGCGGCACCATGAAAGTGATCGAGGACAGCTGAATGGCGATGCCATGGGCGGCCAGCGGCACAGCGCCGAACTGGCCCATCAGCACAGAGGAAGCGGTGAACATCGAGACTTCAGCCAGCACGCCGATGCCGATCGGCAGGCCAAGCATCACCACCTCGCCAAAGGCCGGCCAGTCCGGTTTCCAGAAGCGCACGAACAATTCGTAGCGTCTCAGTTCCGGATCGCGCTCGATATAGACGGCGAGAAACAGAAATCCGAAAAGCTGAACCAGAAAGGCAGCGACCGCCGCACCGCGAATGCCGAATTGCGGCAGCCCGAAATGGCCAAGCACCAGCGCATAGGCCAGCAGGGCATTGAGCACCAGCATGGCCACGGTGACCCACAGCACGATGCTGGCGCGCCCGGTGGCGCTGACCAGCGAGCGCAGCACATAAAACAGCAGTGCCGGAAACAGCGCAAAACCGACGATATGCAGATACTGCGCAGCCTTCTGCGCGACATCCGCCTCCTGCCCCATGGCCAGCAGGATCGGCCGCGACCACAGGAACAGCGGCATCATGATCACCGCAAACAGGATCGACGCCCACATGCCCATGCGCATGGAGCGCCTGACCGCCACTTCGTCGCCGCGGCTGTAGGCCTGGGCTACCATCGGGATGACGGCGATTGAAAGGCCGGCGCCGAAGATGAAGATCGTGAAGAAATACTGCGTCGCCAGAACCGTGGCGGCCAGATCGACCGCGCTCAGCTGACCGAGAATGAAGATATCGGTGGCATTGATGCCCTGCTGGGCAAGCTGGGCACCGATGAGCGGAATTCCAAGAGCAAAGGTTTCCCGGAAATGGGACAACCACGAATGACCGGCTGCGGCTGCAGGAGGCATTGTGACAGACATGATTTCACCAGAGGCTGACACGCCGGGGCCAGACAATAGCGGGGCCCGGGCGGCAAGCCTCATTAGCCGCTTTTAACGTCCGTGACCACCCTTGTCCTGGCCGGCATCCGGGGCTGGCTCATCGCCCGGCATTTCCAGATCATGTTTCAGCCGCGCCAGCTTCTCGACCGCCAGGGCGGCATAATCACCGATCCAGCGATCATGGATCGCCTTGATCGGCAGGGGATTAAGATGGTTCCAGCGTTCCCTGCCCTCGCGTTGGACGATCACCAGATCGGCATCCGCCAGCACGCCCAGATGCTGCATCACCGTGCAGCGATCAAAAGCGGGAAAGGCGGCACACACGGCTCCCGTCGTTTTCGGATCATCTTTCAAAAGGTCCAGGATCTCACGCCGCAACGGAGCGGAAAGCGCTTTGAAAACAAGATCATCTTTGCTTCTGCTTGACATGTTGTCTTTTTATAACATGATTAACCGCACAGCAAGGAGGAAATGCCATGGAACTCAAATTCAGGGTATCGACCCATGTCTCAAAGCCTGTCGAGGAGGTCTTCGATGCCGTCGTCGATCCGAAAAAACTGTCGGGCTATTTCACCACCGGCGGCGCGTCGGAACGGATAGCGCCGGGCGCGACAGTGACCTGGAACTTCCACGACTTTCCCGGCGCCTGTCCCGTCCGCGTGCGCGAGGTCGAGGAAAACCGCAAGATCGTGCTGAACTGGGAAGCGAGCGAAAACGGCAAGGACGCAGGCTACGACACCACGGTGACGATGACCTTTTCGCCGATCGACGACAATGCCCGCACGCTGGTGACCATCACAGAGGAAGGCTGGCGCGAAACCGCAGGCGGACTGAAAGCGTCCTACATCAATTGCGCGGGCTGGGAACAAATGCTCTGCGCGCTCCGCGTCTACATCGAGCATGGCATCAATCTGCGCGACGGGATGTACAAATAGGTCGCCCTTGCGGGCTTCAGTGTCACGAAATCGGATTGCCGCCGTAGCGATAGGCGCCACCACGCTGGAGCGCCTGACGATAGGCCGGGCGGGCATGGATGGCGATCAGATAATCGAGCAATGCCTGCGGGCGCTGGTCGAAGGGGATACGTTCCATCCCCACTTCCACGGGAAAGCTCATCATGATGTCGGCGGCGGTAAAGTCCGGGCCTGCAAACCAGCCGTCGCGCTGCAGTTCTTCTTCCCAAAAGGCGCCATGGGTCTTCAGCTGCGGATCGGTGAGCCTGCCCATCACGCCTTTGGAGATCGCGTTCAGCAGCGGACGCAAAAGATTCGGCCCCTGCTCCGGGATCTTCTGGAAAACGAGTTTCATCACCAGGATCGGCATGGCCGAACCTTCCGAATAATGCAGCCAGTAGCGATAGCGCAGCGTCGCATCGGTTCCCGGCGCAGGCCGCAAACCGCTGCCGGCACCATATTTGTCGATCAGATATTCAACGATGGCCGCACTTTCGGCAATGATGACGCCGTCATCCTCGATCACCGGCGACTTTCCAAGCGGATGCAGTTCCTTGAGGCTTTCCGGCGCACTCATGTCGGCGGCCCGCTTGTAGGATTTGACTTCATATTCAACGCCCAGCTCTTCCAGCAGCCAGACAATGCGATGGGCACGCGAATCTTCAAGATAATGGACCAGCAACATGGATAACCCCGCTTGATATCGAACCATACGGTTCGTTTTGAACGATAACCGGTTTGATACGGCAGACAAGCCCGTTCGTTTTCAAGAAGCCGTTATGGCAACAGCGCCGGCATAGAGCAGCAAAATGCCCGCACTTTCAAAACCGATCCGTCCCGGACCGGCCTTCTGGCGCACGATCAGACCCAGAAGCAGGATGGCGGTGGCCGACAGGCCAACCGAAAGCCAGATCAGGTCATCCCTGGTGATCGCATGATAGAGCGAGCCGTCACGATAGGCGATATCGGAGAGCGTCAGGAACAGGGTATCGAATGTGTTGCCGCCGATAATGCCGCCGACGGCAAGCTGCAGCGCCCCGCGCCGGACAGCGGCCAGCGTGGTCACAAGCTCCGGCAACGATGTCACCACCGCCGTCATCAGCGCACCAACCAGCGAGGCGGAAAGCCCGTAGCGGTCGGTCATCACGCCGGCCACGCCCGAAATGGCGTAGCCCGCAAGCCCCATCAGCAGCATCAGCGTGGCAAACACGGCAAAGATCGTGACATTGCCACGGGCCGTCTGCTGATCCTCATCCGGCGTGTCGGTCCGGGTTTCACGGGTGCCGACCGGCCGCCACATCGGGTCGTCGCGCACCCGTTTGGACGCCACGACGCCGGCAATATAGATTGCAAACAGAATGATGGAAAACGGGCTGACCGCCAGAACAGAAACATCGGGTGCGACATAGGCGATCAACGGGATTGAAAGCAGCAGCACCAGAAGCGCGCCCTGAAACAGATTGGAGAGATCGGCCGCCGCATGCTCCAGATTGACGCGGCGATAGATGATATCAGCCAGCGCCAGAAATGCCGTCTGCGCGGCAATACCGCCGACGGCATTGGAAAAGCTGAGCGAGGCGCGCCCTTCGAACGCGGTGGTAATCGAGACCACCGTGCCGGACAGCGAGGTTGCAGCGCCAAGCAGCAGGCCACCGATCAGCGCCTCGCCAAGCCCCGTGCGATCGGCGATGCGGTCGGCAACATCGGTAATCCTGACACCACATGCGAGGATGACCACACCGGCACCGGCAAAGATCGCCATCAGCCAGACGAGCGACAGGTTTTCGAAATCCATTCTGTTCTCCGTGTTGTTCAGGCAACGCGTCAGCCGCGTCTTTGTTCATTCCTGTGGAGAACACCCCGTCGGACTTCCCGGTCCGCGGAATATTCAATATTTGTTCTCTTTATGTTCCTTTCGAAAAGGTGACGGCATGGTCAGTCAACAGGTGAAGTATAGGGCATTCAAAGCCTTGCACGAAGCAGACGGCGCATTCGTGATACCGAACCCATGGGACGCCGGAAGCGCAAGGCTGCTGGCCAATCTGGGCTTCAAGGCGCTGGCGACCACCAGTGCCGGCCTTGCCTTTTCCATCGGCAAACGCAATTCCGCCGCCGCACTGACACGGGGCGAGGTTCTAGCCAACGCCAGCGCTATTGTCGCGGCCACCGATCTGCCGGTATCGGCTGATCTGGAAAACGGCTTCGGCGCTTCACCGGAAGACTGTGCGGAGACGGTAAGGAGGGCTGTTGAAACAGGGCTTGTCGGAGGCTCGATCGAAGACGCATCAGGCGATGCCGACGACCCGATCTATGCTTTTGACGCTGCGGTCGAGCGCGTCAGAGCGGCAGCGGAAGCTGCGGGCAAGGCTCCCTTTCTTCTGACAGCGCGTTCTGAAAACTTTCTGTGGGGCCGCCCCGATCTTGCCGACACAATCAGGAGGCTGCAGGCTTTCGAGGAAGCCGGCGCAGATGTGCTTTACGCGCCGGGACTACCCGACCTTCAGGCGATCAGGACTGTCTGCAGTTCCGTTTCGCGACCTGTCAACGTGGTCATGGGCCTCCAGGGCCCATTGTTTTCCGTCGCAGATCTGTCGCATGCGGGCGTCAAACGCATCAGCGTCGGCGGCTCCTTCGCACGGGCGGCTCTTTCCGGCCTGAAAGCCGCAGCCGACGAAGTGATGAACGCAGGAACGTTTTCCTATAGCCGCGCCATTCTCGGCGATAGCGAGGCCACACGCCTGACAACCACACGCGACGAACCGCACACTTTCGACTGACGACGCATACGCAACGGCCGGAGAACGCGATCAGCCGCGAGGCGAACGCTCTCGGACCTGATCAGGCACGGGCGAAATTCGGCCGCCGATGATGCGGTAAAGAATAGTCAGGCCGGCAGCCACGAAAACACTCTGAAAAGCAATGAGAGGCAGGAATTCATACATTGTTAACTCCTCTGTTTGCCCTGATAACGCACCGAAGCGCCGAATAGTTCACTTTTTTCTGCGATTTCTCAAAACAACTCGCTCCAGAGATCCTGGCGTGTCCATGAAACGAAAACGCCCGGGCGCGAACCCGGGCGTCAGACTGCTGACAAAGCTATTCCCAAGTTTTTTCGTCATACCGGCCTTGAGCCGGTATCCAGGGCCGCTTGTTCTGCGCTTTCAGAAAGAGTCTTTGCGCGCAAGGACTTGCGCTGAATGGATTCCGGCTCAAGGCCGGAATGACGGCCGGGGAAGGAGGCAAAACCGCGTGATTGCTTGCGGGGTTTGTCAATAATCTGACGCCCGGGCGCGAACCCGGGCGTCATCTGACAGCGTATGCGTTGAGTGCCTTAGACGGCGAGCGACAACAGCATGACAAAGACAAGCGCGGTAACCGAGAGGATGGTTTCCATTGCCGTCCATGTCTTGAAGGTTTCGCCGACACTCATGTTGAAATACTGCTTGACCAGCCAGAAGCCCGCATCATTGACGTGCGACAGAACGACCGAGCCCGCACCGACGGCCAGCACCAGCAGTTCGCGATTGACGCCGGGAATAAGGGTGACGACAGGAGCAACAATGCCCGCACCCGTGATCGTCGCAACGGTTGCCGAACCGGTGGCAACACGCACAACGGCGGCAACCAGCCAGGCCAGCAGGATCGGGTTGATCTGAGCCTGAACGGCAAGATTACCGATGACATCACCGACGCCGCTCGAAATCAGCATCTGCTTGAAGCCGCCACCGGCACCAACAATGAGCAGGATGGAGGCAACAGGCAGAAGGCTGTCCGCCAGCAGGTCCAGAACCTTCTGATGGTCGAACCCACGGGCGTAGCCAAATGTGTAGGTGCCGAGCAACAGGGCCAGAAGCAGCGCAGTCACCGGGTTACCGATGAAGTCCATCCAGACATAAAGCAGGCTTGTTTCCGGCAAGGCGACATCGGCCAGAGCCTTCATCAGCATCAGCACGACCGGCAGAAGCACGGTTACGAGCGTGACCGAAAAACTCGGCAGGTTTTCAGGGTCGATATCGCGAACAAACTGCGCTTCCAGATCAGGCGATGCCTCACCCGGTACGTAGCGGGAGATGAACGAGCCGAAGATCGGACCGGCAATGATTGCCGTCGGAATACCGACAATCAGACCGTAGAAGATGGTCTTGCCGATATCGGCGTCAAAAATGCCGATGGCCGCCAGCGGTCCCGGATGCGGGGGAACAAGACCGTGCACGGTGGACAGTCCGGCGAGAAGCGGAATACCGACCTTGACGATCGAAACGCCCGAACGCCGCGCCACGATGTAGACGAGCGGGATCAGCAACACGAAACCGATCTCGAAGAACAGCGGAATGCCGACAAGAAAAGCGGCAACCACCATGGCCCAATGCACTCTTTCGCGGCCGAACGCCCTGATCAGCGTCTGGGCGATCTGGTCCGCCCCGCCTGATTCGGCCATCAGCTTGCCGAGCATGGTCCCGAGCCCGAGCACGATGCCGACGAAACCGAGAACGCCGCCAAAACCTGTTTCGAAGTCCCCGACAACCTCGCCGACGGCCATGCCGGAGGTGAGACCGAGAAACAGCGAAGCGATGATGAGAGCGACGAAAGGATGAAACTTGAAGTTGGTAATCAGGATGACAAGGCCGACAATAGCGACCGCGGCATCTATCAGCAGATAGGTCTGTGTTGAAAGTCCGAACATTTTACACTCCTCGAAATGTCCCGGAGGAACGGGTTGCCTGTGTGTGCAACCGAGTTTCCACTGCCCTGCGCACTGTAATTTGAGACAGCGCTACCCCGTTCCGATACAAAAATTCACCGAACAGCGACAGAAGATCAGGCCGGAAATTCACCGGCCTTCTCCATCTTTTTCGTTATCGGAACCACTGGTCATCCACCATGAAACGGCATTCTCCGCGATGGTGCTGATCGGCAGCGTTGCGTCGGCCACGAAGACACCCGCTTCCGCGTCGGGACGCTCGAGCGTATCGAACTGGCTGTCGATGAGACTGGCAGGCATGAAATGACCAGGCCTGTTGGCAACCCGGTCCTTGGCGACATCATGCGGCAAATCCAGAAACACGAAGGCAACGCCGGACACCTTGGACCGCAGTATGTCTCGATAGGATTTCTTCAGCGCGCTACAGGCCAGAACAGGTACTTTTTCGCCAGCGACGCCTTCGGCAAGCAGATCCGCCAGGCGCTCAAGCCATCCCTGACGATCGGAATCGTCAAGCGGGTGCCCTTCACTCATCTTGCGGATATTTTCAGGGGGATGATAGGCATCTCCCTCAATCAGTTCTCCATGGATTTCATCAGCAATGGCCTGCCCGACACTGGACTTGCCACATCCTGAAACTCCCATGACGACTATGGCTGGAATCTTTCCCAATCTAACCTCCCGCGCCATAGAGACAGACAGCGCTGTCTCATTTATATTAAAAAAAACGAAGCTGATTGGACATATTCCCGCGCTTCGTCTATTCAGGCCTGAAGACGGCCTGATGGACGTTACTCATAAAGTTTTCCGCTTTCGGTTGCAAGAGGCGTAATCGGAGATGAAGCCAAAAAAAAATCGCGCATCGGGAAGACCGACGCTGGCCGATGTCGCCAAACGCGCCGGCGTTTCCGAAATCACCGCATCGCGCGCGATGCGCGGCGTCAAAACCGTGGGACCGGAACTTGCCGAAGCCGTCAAACAGGCGGCAAAGGCCGTCGGCTACATACCCGACCCCGCAGCGCGCGCACTTGCGTCGAAGAGAAGCCGGTCCATTCTGGTTCTGATACCGGCGCTTTCCAATCAGCTCTTCATCGGCATGTATGAAGAGATACAAAAAGCCCTGCGCGCGGAAGACTATGAAATTTTCCTCGGCAATTATCACTACGATGCCCGCCAGGAAGAAAAGCTCATTCGCGATTATCTTGTCTATCGCCCGAGCGGCGTGCTGCTGACCGGCAACGAGCAAAGCGCGGCAGCCGCGAAAATGCTCAAGGACAGCGGCCTGCCCTGTGTCTACATGATGGATCTGCTGGAAACGCCGGGCACCATCAGCATCGGCTTTTCTCAGGAAGAGGCGGGTGCGGCGGTCGCCCGCCACCTGATTGCAACCGGCCGCCGGAAACTGGCCTATATCGCAGCCCAGCTCGACCCGCGCGCCAAATATCGTGGCCAGGGGTTTCAAAGGGAAATTGCGCGTCATGGTCTGGAGCCAGCCATCGAGTTGAGGGCCCCGATCCCGTCTTCACCCGGCCTCGGAGCCGATCAGTTCCGCAGCATTCTCGGCGAATACCCGGACCGCGATGGCCTGTTCTTCTGCAATGACGACCTGGCCTGGGGGGCACTCATGGAAGCCAGCCGCCTCCAGATCGATATCCCGGAACGCTTCTCCATCGTCGGCTTCAATGACCTTCCGCTCAGCGCCCATATGGCGCCGCGGCTGACGTCGGTAAAAACGCCGCTTGACGAAATCGGACGGCACGGGGCTGTCACCCTACTCCGCCTCGTACGCGGTCAGCCTGTGGAAAGCGCGTGCTGTGACCTCGGTTTTGAACTTAAAATCCGCGAAAGCAGCCTTTTTTCCGGCGGCGCGGCACCCTGATGTCACGCTGCACCCTTGCGGAACATTTTCGGGGTTCCGTTCGCACTACATTTTGCCTATAAGGCCCACCTAGCCCAAATGAGCATAGCCAGCGCCCGGCCCGGTTTTCCGTGCCGGTTTTTGACGCAGGTAACAGCAAGAACCGACGGATCACGACCATGCCAAAGCGCCAAGACCTCAAGTCCATCCTCATCATCGGCGCGGGGCCGATTGTTATCGGCCAGGCCTGCGAATTCGACTATTCCGGCGCGCAAGCCTGCAAGGCGCTGAAAGAGGAAGGGTACCGGGTCATTCTGGTCAACTCCAACCCGGCCACGATCATGACCGACCCGGAGCTTGCCGACGCCACCTATGTCGAGCCGATCACGCCGGAAGTCGTCGCCAAGATCATCGCCAAGGAGCGCCCGGACGCGCTGCTGCCGACCATGGGCGGCCAGACCGCGCTCAACACCGCGCTGTCGCTGCGCCGCATGGGTGTGCTGGAACGCTATAATGTCGAGATGATCGGCGCCAAGCCGGAAGCCATCGACAAGGCGGAAGACCGCGCGCTGTTCCGCGAGGCGATGGCCAAGATCGGGCTGGAAACGCCGCGCTCCATGCTGGCGAACGCCACCGAAATCAAGGACCAGCATCGCCAGGAACACGAAGCCAAGCGCGCCGAACTGAAGAAGACACTCACCGGCGATGCGCTCGACAAGGCGCTGGATGACCTCGAAAACCAGTGGAACCTCGGCAATACCGACCGCAAGCAGCGCTACATGTCGCATGCCATGGCGATTGCCGTGCAGGCGCTCGACCATGTCGGCCTGCCCGCCATCATCCGTCCGTCCTTTACCCTTGGCGGCACCGGCGGCGGCATTGCCTTCAACCGTTCGGAATTCTTCGACATCGTCGAGCGCGGTCTCGATGCCTCGCCGACCACCGAAGTCCTGATCGAGGAATCAGTGCTCGGCTGGAAGGAATATGAGATGGAAGTGGTCCGCGACAAGGCGGACAACTGCATCATCATCTGCTCGATCGAAAATATCGATCCGATGGGCGTGCATACCGGCGATTCGATCACCGTTGCTCCGGCGCTGACGCTGACCGACAAGGAATACCAGATGATGCGCAACGCCTCGCTGGCGGTTCTTCGCGAGATCGGTGTGGAAACCGGCGGATCGAACGTCCAGTTCGCCGTCAATCCGGCAGACGGCCGCCTCGTCGTGATCGAGATGAACCCGCGCGTGTCGCGCTCTTCGGCACTGGCATCGAAGGCCACCGGTTTCCCGATTGCCAAGGTCGCAGCCAAGCTTGCCATCGGCTACACGCTCGATGAACTGGAAAACGACATTACCGGCGGCGCGACCCCGGCCTCGTTCGAACCGTCCATCGACTACGTCGTCACCAAGATCCCGCGCTTTGCCTTCGAAAAATTCCCCGGTGCGGAAAACACGCTGACCACGGCGATGAAGTCCGTCGGCGAAGTGATGGCGATTGGCCGCACCTTCCCCGAATCGCTGCAAAAAGCCCTGCGCGGCCTCGAGCGCGGCCTCACCGGCCTCGACGAAATCGAAATTCCCGGCATCGAAAACGGTGAACCGAGCAACGCCATTCGCGCCGCCATCGGCACCGGCACGCCGGATCGTCTGCGCATGGTTGCACAGGCGATGCGTCTCGGCGTTTCGCTCGAAGAGGTTCACGAGCACTCCAAGATCGATCCGTGGTTCCTGGAGCAGTTGAAGGCAATCGTCGATATGGAAGAGCGCGTGCGCGAGCACGGCCTGCCGGAAGACGCCGACAATCTGCGGATGCTGAAGGCGATGGGCTTTTCCGACCAGCGGCTGGCAAGCCTCACCCATGGCCGCCCGAAGGAAGTCGCCCAGCTGCGCAACAAGCTCGGCGTGCGCCCGGTCTACAAGCGCATCGACACCTGCGCTGCCGAATTCGCCTCGCCGACCGCCTACATGTATTCGACCTACGAGATGCCGTTTGACGGCGTCACCCGCTCTGAAGCCGGCATTTCCGATGCCAGGAAGATCGTCATTCTCGGCGGCGGCCCGAACCGTATCGGCCAGGGCATCGAATTCGATTATTGCTGCTGCCATGCCGCCTTCGCGCTGAAGGATGCGGGATACGAATCGATCATGGTCAACTGCAACCCGGAAACGGTCTCGACCGACTACGACACTTCCGACCGGCTCTATTTCGAACCGCTGACGGCCGAAGACGTGATCGAGATCATGCGCGCCGAACAGGAAAAGGGCACGCTTGCCGGCGTGATCGTCCAGTTCGGCGGCCAGACGCCGCTGAAGCTTGCCGAAGCGCTGGAAAAGAACGGTATCCCGATCCTCGGCACCGCCCCCGACATGATCGACCTGGCGGAAGACCGCGACCGGTTCCAGAAACTGCTGATCAAGCTCGATCTCAACCAGCCGAACAACGGCATTGCCTATTCGGTCGAGCAGGCCCGTCTGGTGGCCGGCGAGATCGGATACCCGCTGGTCGTGCGCCCGTCCTATGTTCTCGGCGGCCGCGCCATGGAAATCGTCCATAACGAAGCCGGCCTTTCGCATTATCTGCTGGAAGTCGTGCCGGAACTCGTCACCGAGGATATCAAGCAGCGCTACCCGAACGACAAGACCGGGCAGATCAACACCATGCTCGGCAAGAACCCGCTTCTGTTCGACAGCTATCTGACCAATGCGACCGAAGTCGATGTCGACTGCCTGTCCGATGGCGAGAATGTCTTCATCGCCGGGATCATGGAGCACATCGAGGAAGCCGGTATTCACTCGGGCGACAGTGCCTGCGCGCTGCCGCCGCACTCGCTATCACCCGCGATCCTCGATGAGCTTGAGGAACAGACCCGCGCCATGGCGCTGGCCCTCAACGTCAAGGGGCTGATGAACGTGCAGTTCGCCATCAAGGACGGCGTTGTCTACATTCTCGAAGTCAATCCGCGCGCATCGCGCACCGTGCCGTTCGTCGCCAAGACCATCGGCGCGCCGATTGCCAAGATCGCCGCCCGCGTCATGGCCGGCGAGAAGCTGAACGATGTCATCGCCTCTTACGGCGACAGACCCAACCCGCGCAATCTGAAGCATATCGCGGTCAAGGAAGCCGTCTTCCCGTTCGCCCGTTTCCCCGGTGTCGATACGCTGCTCGGCCCGGAAATGCGCTCCACCGGCGAGGTCATCGGCCTCGATACCGATTTTGCCATCGCCTTCGCCAAATCGCAGCTCGGCGCCAGCGTCGATCTGCCGCGCGAGGGCTGCGTCTTCGTCTCGGTCAAGGAAGAAGACAAGGAGCGCGTTCTGCCCGCCGTCAAGCTTCTGGTTGAACAGGGCTTTACCGTCATGGCGACCGGCGGCACTCGCGATTTCCTCGAGGAAAACGGCATTGCCGCGACCAAGATCAACAAGGTGCGCGAAGGCCGCCCGCATATCGAGGATGCGATCCGCAACCGTCAGGTCCAGCTGGTGTTCAACACCACCAGCAACGACAAGACGATTTCGGACTCCAAATCGCTGCGCCGTGCCGCGCTGACCCAGAAAGTGCCCTATTACACCACCATGGCCGGCGCTCTGGCCGCCGCCCAGGCGATCAAGGCGCTGCGTCAGGGCCAGCTCGAAGTGCGGCCGCTGCAAAGCTATGCCTGAGGCGCAGACGCCTGAGCGACAGAACAACGAGAAGGCGGGCCATACCCGCCTTTTCTTTTACGATCCCCGGCCAAGCAGGAAACAGATGACCGACAAGATCGAAATCACCAATGAACGCGTCTTCGCCGTCGACCGGCAGACGCTTTATGCCGCCTTTGCCGATCCGGCCATGCTGGAACGCTGGTGGGGACCGCATGGCTTCACCGACCATATTACAGCCTTCGATCTTGCGCCCGGCGGCCATTGGCTGATCACCATGACGGCTTCGAACGGGACAGACTTTCACAACCGCTGGCGCTTTGACGAGATCGTCGACGGCCGCTTCATCCGCGTTGTTCATCACGAGCCGGTCCACGTCTTCACGCTGGAAATGACCTTTGCCGATGATGCCGGCGGCGCGCGCCTGACCTGGCGCATGCTCTACGACAAGACGGAGGAAACCGAGGCGATCTGGCATCTTTTCCGGGCTGCGAACGAACAGTATTTCGACCGGCTCGAAGCCGCTCTGAAATAAGGCAACGGGTGTAAACCCGGTCCCTGCCCCGTTGTGCATCACACAGGAACGACAGACGGCTTCAGTGCGCTGACAGAGCCGCCCCTTTCACGGCGACGGCGTTTTGTCGCCCCGCTGCCTTGCCGATTTATCTGGAAATGACGTGGCGGCTTCTGCTATAAAGCGCGTCAGGTTTGAAACTGGTTCCGGAGTTAATGCTTCGGAACCTGTTTCTTTTTATGTGGCAACGCAGCTGGGGACTACCTAAGTGGGAGGCTGCTTGTTTCACGCATAAATTACAGGAACACGAGAAGCGGCGGCGCAAAGCGGCCCCAGGCGGGCGGCCCCGGCCGCCGCTTCGCAAATGACCAAAGGACAAGAATATGGTCGAAAAAGTACCGATGACCAAGGCCGGTTCCGACAAGCTGAAGGAAGAGCTTCGCTGGCGCCAGCAGGAGGAACGTCCGCGCATCATTCAGGCGATTTCCGAAGCGCGCGCCCATGGCGACCTTTCCGAAAACGCCGAATATCACGCCGCCAAGGAAGCCCAGAGCTACAATGAGGGCCGCATCAGCGAGCTTGAGGACGTGACCACGCGCGCCGAAGTCGTCGATCCGGCCAAGATGACGGGTGACAAGGTTCGTTTCGGCGCAACCGTGAAGCTGGTGGACGAGGAAACGGAAGAGGAAAAGGTCTACCAGATCGTCGGCGACCTGGAAGCCGATGTGAAAGCCGGCAAGATTTCGGTCTCCTCACCGATCTCCCGCGCGCTGATCGGCAAGGAAGTCGGCGACAGCATCGAGGTCAATGCACCGGGCGGCGCCCGTGCATATGAAGTCCTCGAAGTGATCTGGCGATAAAACTGTCTGGCGGGCAACAAGGGGATCAAGGTGCGCGGACAATCCGTTCTGCGCCTGTCTCCCTGACAGATTGCTTCGCCAATCCGACCTGAACGCAGTGCACCGGGGCGCCGAACCAATGCCGTTTTCTTCGGACATGCAGGAAGACCGCCTTCCCGATGTCGGGCTTTCCATCCTGACATGGAAATCGCCAAAGACGCTGGAACGCACATTGCGTTCCCTCGCCCCTGTCAGCGACCTGTTTGCCGAGCTCAAGGTCGTCTGTCAGGAAGGCGATCCGGAGGAAATGGACATCGCCCGGAAATTCGGGTTCGATCCTGTCCCGACAAAGACCAATCTCGGCATTCAGGAAGGGCTTGCGCACTGCGCGGAATGTCTTGAGAGCGAGCGTGTCCTGATTGTTGAAAGCGACAACATGTTTGTCGAAAAGGACAATGCTCGCGACCTTCTGAAACGCGCGTTTATCCTGTTCGATCAGCATGAGATGACGGCGTTTCAGCTTTCCATGCGCCCCACCCACCTGACAGACCGCTTTCTGCGCTATTGGCAGCCCGACGACCCGCTCCGTAAAAACCTGCGCGGTCATGTGTGGCCGCGCGCCGCGCGAATGCGCGTGCATGGCTCTTTAGCGCTGCCGGATACGACTGCAAACGGCAATCGCTTTATCCGCAAGCTCGAAGATGAACTCTATCTTACACGGTCCGACTGTATCAGCTGGTCAAACCGCCCGTTCCTGACACGGCGCTCATTCTTTCTCGGAACGCTGATGACATTCGCACGCCGGAATCCCGGCAAGAAACGGGTCAACGGCATGCCCGATCTGGAACATCCGATCAACTGTCCGGCAAACCGTTACTGGTGGTGCGGGCTCAAGGCAAAAGTGGGCGTCACCTATCCGGGACTGTTCGAGCATGACCGGCTTGAACGGCCTGAGGATGATGAAAAGACGGCTCTGTAACGGCGCGGAAGACACGATGATGGCAATCGCAGGAATGCGGGTGCCGGATTGCTCCGCCACCCGCTCATTTCGTTAGAAAAACGGATCAGTTGTTCGGGCTACGGCTGCCGGGAGCCGGCAGTTCGGAAATCGCAACCCGGCCATCGCCATCGCTGTCGAGATAGCGGAATTGGCGCTCCATCATCGGGCGGCCGACCTCGGCGTGAAAGGCCTCGAACTCGTCAAGCGAGAGGAAGCCGTCGTCATTGCTGTCATAAGCGCCCAGATCTCCCATCATTCCGGGACCATAACCGCGCTGATCATTGCCAGGTCCGCGCATGAAGCCGGGGCCGAAATTGCCCTGTGGCCCGCCCTGCCGGTCATTCATCATGCCCGGACCGTAGCCCCCGCCGTAAGCGCCGCCGTGATGACCGCGCATGTTGTTCCAGCCCCGCTGGCCCATTGCGGCACCGTGGGGACCGTCGCAATCGCCGATCATCTGTCGGGCACCCTGGCCGCGACCGCCCCATGCGCCATCCGGCCCGGCCGAGAATGCCGGTGTAGCGGCAGCCCCCATGAGTGCTGCAACCAGTCCTGCTGCAAATATCGTTCTGCGTTTCATGACATCGCTCCTTTTCGGTTCGTCGATGTCCTCAATCTGATGCATCACTGTCGCAGCACGATGCCGGTATCGCGTTCAATTGTATCCATTGGTCGCAACACCCACTGCCTGATACAAAACGTGACACAGTTTTGCGCATCCATGCATTCGACTGAGCTAAGATGAAGCCATGACCAAGGCCCCCCACATCCTGATCGTTGACGATCACCGGGAAATCCGCGATGCGGTGCGTAGCTATCTGGAGCGGAACGGCTACCGTGCTACCGCCGTGCGCGACGCCGCGGAGATGGATGAAAAGCTGCGCGGCGGAAGCTTCGACCTGATCGTTCTGGACGTCATGATGCCCGGCGAGGACGGCATTTCCGTCTGCCGCCGCCTGAGTGCACAGGGCCAGGTGCCAATCCTGATGCTGACGGCGCTGGGCGAGGAAACGGACCGGATTATCGGCCTTGAAGTCGGCGCCGACGACTACCTACCGAAACCCTTCAACCCGCGTGAGCTTCTGGCACGTATCCGTGCAATCCTGCGCCGTTCGGAGCGCCAGCCCCATTTCGCCGGCGCACCGGCAGGCGACAGGCTCCGTTTTGCGGGCTGGACGCTCGACACCGACACACGGCGGCTGACATCCGATGACGGCAAGGAAGAAATACTGACAACGGCCGACTTCCGACTTCTGACCGTGCTTTTGTCCCGACCGCGCTTCGTGCTGAGCCGCGAACAGCTGCTGGAGGCCACATCCGGGCGCAGCGCCCATGTCTTCGATCGCACCATCGACAACCAGATCAGCCGTCTGCGCCGCAAGATCGAACGCGACCCAGCTACACCGGAGATCATCGTGACGGTGCGCGGCGGTGGCTACAGCCTGGCCTGCGATGTGGAGCATGTATCGTGAAAACACTGCTTCCCCGCACGCTGCGCGGCCAGATCATCGCGCTCATTGTTCTGGCTCTGGCTCTCGCCCAGGCCCTGACGCTGTGGCTTTTCGTCGATCAGCGCGCGCTTGCCGTCCGCTCCGCACTCGCAATCGAAGCGGCCGACCGCGCCGGCAGCACCGCCCGCCTTCTCGAAGATGCGCCGGCGGCCCTCAGGCCTGAAATTCTGCAGGCGGCCAGTTCGTCTCTCGTTCAGTTCACCGTGAGCGAAGCGCCATCCGTTACCAGCACCACGGGCCGGGCGCCAAGCTGGATCGAGCGCCGGATCCGCACCGTGTTATCAAGTGACGATCCGCGAACCATCCGCGTTGATCTGCGCACCGACCAGAATGGACCGCGCCCGCCGCCGGGACCAACTCCCGGTTTCGGCCCGGGCGGCATGCATCACATGGGCCAGATGCGGCCGCAGTCGCCGCAACAGCCGCCGGTCAGCGCCGTCAAACTCGACCTCTCGATTGCGCTTGATGACGGAGGCTGGCTCAATGTCACCTCCCGTTTCCGCGATCCGCCTTACCAGTGGGTCTGGTCGGAAGCGCTTCCCTTTGCCATTACGGCCGGATTACTGGCCGCCGTACTCTGGGTCGCGCTTTCCAGGCTGATCGGCCCGCTGCGCACCCTTGGCACCGCTGCCGACCGGCTGGGCCGGGGTGAGGATATCGAGCCGATTGTCCCCAAAGGACCGGAAGAGATGCGGCAACTGGCCACCTCCTTCAACGAAATGCAGGCGCGGCTTGATCGTTTTGTGCGCGAACGCACGCAATTGCTGGGTGCGCTTGGCCATGACCTGCGCTCGCCGCTGACGGCGCTTCGGGTGCGCGCGGAGATGGTGGATGACGACGAGACCCGCGACCGCATGATTGCGACGATCGTGGAAATGCAGGAAATGGTCGAAGCCACACTGTCGTTTTCGCGCGGCATGGCCTTGAGCGAGCCGGTCGAAACCATAGATCTGCAGACCTTTCTCAACGATCTCGTCGAAGAGCTACACGATGCCGGCAATGATATCACCGTCAACCGCATCGAGGATGCGAACCTCAGGCTACGGTCCGTTTCGATGCGGCGCGCCATCCGCAACCTCATTGAAAACGCCGTGCGATACGGACATCGCGCCAATATCTCGGCCGTAACACGGGCGGGATCGGCAACCATCCTGATCGAGGATGAGGGCCCGGGTATTCCCGAAGACGAGATGCACCGGGTCTTCGAGCCCTTCGTACGGCTTGAAACCTCCCGATCACGCGAAACCGGCGGTGTCGGACTTGGCCTCTCGATTGCCCGCACCATCATACTGGCCCATGGCGGAAGCATTACACTGGAAAACCGCCCCGTTGGAAATGGATTGAGGGTGACAGTCACTCTGCCGCTGGAAAAACCGGCGTAAAAGCCGACTTCTCCCGTCGGGAAGAAGACTCACAAATGGCGCTTCCAGTGAAAGACCTTCACTGAGATATCAACTATTGGTCGATAAAACCAAAAAAAGTCCGGCCCATCAGTTGATATTTATCAAACAAAACTTGATTTTGTTAGCGCAATCATAATAGGAAAGTAAAAGCTTACAAAAAGACAACGCTTCCGACAGATGCGTAGGCGACAACGAACTTTGAAATTCTGAAAATATCAGCGCCAGAATGGAAGCAAAATTGGCTGTTGTGCTGTGCACTGGACTAACAAGTTACGTATACGTTAAAAAATGATACAAAAGATTTTATAAAAACTGCTTTTATTGGCTTTCAGTCCCTTACGTAAGCGCAATTTGACTAATTCAGGACTTATTTTCAAACCATATTTTTTTTAAAAAATATAGAGATATTACAATGCGGTTATTTTCTTGCACCTATTGCGGACATAATTTGCGTTTCAGGCGCGCCATTTGCTCGAGTTGCTATCAACCGACACCGATATACAACCGTCTTCAATTGTGGCTCCTCTTGGTCGTAGCTATTGTGATCGCACTCGCAGCGATTGTTGTGGCAGTGGTTTCCTGATCAGCAGCCGACGAACACCGCATTTTCCGTCCGAATGTCCGGTGTTCGTCCGGCTTACCGGCTACATCTTTGCCGGTCGCCCGGAGAAGGGCAATATCCTTGCGGCCACCTTGTGCAAGGTGAGTGCCCCTGCGGATCGTGCCGCCAGCCGTGCCATGCTTCATGACGGACATTGACAATGGCGCCGAAAACGGGCTTTCGGTGTCCGGCCACTTCGGATCACCCCGAACAACCGTGGCGCAACGGACCACGCCATTTACAAAGCTATTGCTTTGAAAAGACGTGATCGTTATATGTTGCAAGGCAGGACAAAACACCGGCAGAGCATGGCACGCGACACCGAAATACTCCACAGCAGCGACAGTAATGCTGAGCGCGCCGAGCGTGGGTTCCACCGAACCAGCGACCGCATCTTGATGCAGTTGAAGATGCATGGTCCGCTGACGGCAGCCGACCTTGGAAAACGCCTGGGCACAACCGGTGAGGCAGCGCGGCAGCAATTGATGCGGCTTGGCGAAAGCGGCCTCGTTGTCGCAACCAGCCAGCGCTCCGGCGTCGGCCGCCCACGCCAGGAATGGAGCCTGACCGAGGCCGGCCAGACGCGCTTTCCCGACACCCATGCAACACTGACCGTCGAATTGCTCGACAGCATCCGCTCCGAGCTTGGAGAACAGGCGCTGAACACGGTGATTGCCGCACGCGAACGGCGCACCGGAAACGTCTATGCTGCCGCAATGGCCGGTTGCCGGAGCCTGAACGAAAAGGTCGAGGTCCTGAGCGAATTGCGCTCGGCGGAAGGCTATATGGCCGATTGGTCGGAACAGGAGGACGGAACGGTGCGGTTTGTCGAACATCATTGTCCGATCTGCGCGGCGGCAACGGCCTGTCAGGGCTTCTGTCGCTCGGAAATGGCGATTTTTCGCATGCTTCTCGGCCCCTCCGTCGAGATCAGGCGGGATGAACATATCGTCAATGGCGGCAGGCGCTGCACCTATGTGCTGAGCGAAACGCAATGACCAGAATGAGGGAGAGCTGCATGCCGCCCGGAATACGTCAGGCACTTGAAAAGCAGGTCGCCGCAGGCAGAGACAATGCGCTCTGTCGGCTGACCCTTGGTCGCATCGTCTTCGCCGAAGACCGGTTTGACGATGCCATCGCCCATCTTCTGCGCGCAATCGAACTCGACCCGGATTACTCCGCCGCCTATGCCGCCCTCGGCCGCGCCTACCAGCGCAAGGGCGAGACCGGAAAGGCTGTCGATACATTCGAAAAGGGTGCGGAAGTTGCCACCCGCAAGGGTGACCTTCAGGCAGCACGTCAGATGCAGGTTCTGCACCGCAAGCTTTCAAAGGCGAAGTCCTAGAGCGTTTCGGACCGAAGCGCCCTAGCCGGAGACCGCCTTGTAGCCGCGATCATGCCAGATCAGCGGCGATGCCCTCTCCTCGCGCGCGATATCGATAATGCCGCCGGCAAAGAGCGTGTGCGTGCCGGTATCAATCCGGCCGATCACCTCGCAATCAAGCGCCACCATGGCCCCTTCAAGCTTGGGATTGCCGGAAGACCAGGCCGTCCAGGTGCCGCATTTGAAGCGGTGAGCGGGCGCAATGCGTCCGGCGAAGGCATCCGCCACGGTCCATTGCGTAGCGGCGAGCATGGCAAGCGAAAACCTGCCCTCGCGTCCGATCAGCGTGGTCAGATGCGCACTGGTGTCGATCGACACCAGAATGGAGGGCGGCGAACCGCTGAGGGAGAAAACGGCGGTCGCGGTACGACCGGCCCGCTCCCCCTCAGAGGCTGCCCCCACGATGCAGACGGTTGCGGCAAGCGAGGCCATCGCATCGCGGAAGTCGCGTGGATCGATTGACGGACGGGCCGGCTTGGCAAGCGGCATCGGCCGGGAAGCGCCGTTTGCGGCAAAGGCATCGACCGTCATGATCCGTCTCCCGGCTTTTCGGAAAACAGGTCCCGGTATTTGTTCGGCACGCCTTCCATTTCCTTGGCGTTGTCCGGCGGCGTGCCCTTGACGATGATATTCGGCCAGACTTCGGCATATTTCCGGTTCAGTTCGATCCAGAAATCGAGGTCGGGTCCATCGACATCGGGAATGATCGCTTCCACCGGACATTCGGGTTCGCACACGCCGCAATCGATACATTCATCGGGATGGATGACGAGAAAGTTCTCGCCCTCGTAGAAACAGTCCACGGGACAGACTTCCACACAGTCCATATGCTTGCAGGCGATACAGTCTTCGGTAACGACATAGGTCATGAGATCACTGCTGGCGGGCGCCCTGCGCCTTCGAGGCGCAAGGCACCCGTCCTTTTCATCAGCCGAGGTTGGCTTCGGCGAATTCGTAGTTGGCGAGCTTGTCGAGGAAATTGCCGACATAGTCGGGACGACGGTTGCGGAAGTCGAGATAGTAGGAATGTTCCCAGACATCGAGACCGAGCAGCACCTTGCCCTCGCCGGTGGCCAGCGGGTTGGAACCGTTCGGGGTCTTCGCGGTCTTCAGCTTGCCGTCTTCGCCGAGAACCAGCCAGGCCCAGCCGGAGCCGAACTGGCCGACGGCGGCTGCCTTGAAGGCGTCCTTGAACGCGTCGACGGAACCGAAATCCTCGACGATCTTGGCTTCCAGACGGCCGGGAATACCGCCGCCATTCGGCGAAAGCGCGTTCCAGAAATGCAGGTGGTTCCAGTGCTGGCCGGCATTGTTGAAGACCGGCGCAAGATCGGGCTTATCCTTGGAAAAGGCGATGATTTCTTCAAGCGACTTACCCTGAAGGTCGGCATTCTTCTCAACGAAGCCGTTCAGCGTCGTCACATAGGTCTGGTGGTGCTTGCCGTGATGCAGTTCCAGCGTTTCCTGTCCCATGCCGCGTTCGGCAAGGGCGGAATGGGCATAAGGCAGGGCGGGCAGTTCAAAAGCCATTTTGTTTCTCCCGTGGTTGCGCGCCGAAGCGCGCCGGTTTAATTAACAAGCAATGCCTTTGAAAATCATGCGGCTGAATATGTCAAGAAAAGACTTGGAAAATTAACCGACGATCACAGGACAGGCGGCTGACGGTGCGCTGAAAGCAGAGCGTCAGGCTGGCGTGGCGCAAAACGAGATGAATGCATTCGCGCCCGGCCAGTCCGCCTCCCCCTCAGTCTTGAGCGGACGTCGAGGCGACAACCCGCGCCTTGCCGGACGCTGGCCATGATTGACGCGTTGAACACATCGGATGCGCAGCTTCGGTCCGGCGAGATACCGACTGAAGCAGGCGCATCAGGAAAATGGAACAGAAGCGATGTCAGAAATCCCCGAAAACACCCCGAAAGACGATGTCGTCACCGAAGACCTGATCCGCGACGTCGTGACCGAATTCTATGCCAAGGCACGCGAGGACGAGCTTCTCGGACCAATCTTCAAACGTGTCGTGCCGGATGAAAAATGGGCCGCGCATATCGATACCATTACCGATTTCTGGAGTTCGGTATTCCTGAAGACCCAGCGCTATCACGGCAAGCCGATGCCCAAACATCTGGCGATCCCGGAACTTTCCGATGAGCACTTCCTGCGCTGGCTAAAACTGTTCAGCGAGACGGCGCAGCAGCACTGCACGCCGGACACCGCACTCCGCTTCACCGAAAGAGCCCAGAAAATCGCCAACGCCATGCGCATCAACATCGCCATGCAGCGTGGACAGAATCTGGTGGAGTTGAAACCGCTGGGGGCATGAGCGCAGGCGCCAGACTGCTGACAAAGCTCGCCCCACTCTCCTTCGTCACCCTCGGGCTTGTCCCGAGGGTCCAAGCACGCATGAACGCGATAAGCGTATCGGTCAGAAAGTCAATTTAAAACAATCTATTACGGACCGCCAACGCCGCTCGTGCTGAGCGGTGGTTAGATCCTCGGGACAAGCCCGAGGATGACGTCCGTAAAAAGGATAGGTCTGTCAGCAGACTGAGCGCAGGCGCCTGCCTGCGCCGTTCGACTTCAGGCGCTTGGGTGCAAGCGCAAATCCGATTCTCGTCACCAAAGCCCTCGAAATCGCCTATGGTTCGAAAAACAGGCCCGCGCTCAACAACTGGCCGGTTTCAGGGGTACATCCTGACCTTATGCCAGCCGCCCTCGGGTTGTGACCGGCGGAATTCGATACGGTCGTGCAGTCTGAATTTGCCGTCGTGCCAGAACTCAATTGAAAGCGGTTTCAGCCGGAAACCGGACCAGTAGGGCGGCCGCGGCACTTCGCCGACGCCATATTTGGCGGTCTTCTGAGCAACGGCCTTTTCCAGCGCGAACCGGCTTTCCAGCGGGCGCGACTGTTTCGAGGCCCAGGCGCCGATGCGGCTGCCGCGCGGGCGCGACTGAAAATAGGCATCGGCTTCGGCATCGGAAACCACCTCGACCGGGCCGCGCACGCGCACCTGGCGGCGCAGCGATTTCCAGTGAAAGCACATCGCCGCCTTTGGCTGGGCGATAAGCTCCCTGCCCTTCTGGCTTTCGAAATTGGTATAGAACACGAAGCCGTTCACATCGACTTCCTTTACCAGCAGCATGCGCACATTCGGCAGGCCATCCTCGTCGACGGTGGCAATCGAGGCTGCGTTGGGGTCATTCGGCTCGCTCGCCTCGGCATCCTTCAGCCACTTGCCGAAGAGCGCGAAGGGATCGTTTTCCGCTGTAAAGTCGTTGGAGGTTTCGTCTGACTGGGACATGATCTGGTCTCCCGCATTGCACCGGGCCGGTGCATTTCATTGCGCATGCCCGCCCGAAACCGAAACCATGTCATTTGCCGTCCTGCTGCCTCAAAAGGCATTCCGGGCACCCGCCAGCGGGTGGCGGCGAATTTTGCAAGGGCTTGGCAATAACCTTTTCGGAAGCTAAAGCGGGTTCGACACGGTTCTGATTGCTTGAACCGCATTGCTGCCTATGCCATAGGCAGAAACGAAGAGAGTTGCAAGGAGCATCGACACATGGCTGAAGCAAACGGCCTCATGAAAGGCAAACGCGGCATTATTCTCGGTGTTGCCAACAACCGATCGATCGCATGGGGCATTGCCAAAGCGTGTCATGAAGCCGGCGCCGAGATCGCGCTGACCTGGCAGGGCGACAACCTGAAAAAACGGGTCGAACCGCTGGCTCAGGAACTGAACGCGCTGATGGCCGGCCATTGCGATGTGACCGACCCGGACAGCGTCGAAGAAGTGTTCAAAACCCTCGAGCGGGAATGGGGCAAGATCGACTTTGTCGTGCATGCGATTGCCTTTTCCGACAAGGACGAACTGACCGGCCGCTATCTCGACACGTCGCGCGAGAATTTCACGAAATCCATGGATATTTCGGTCTATTCCTTCACCGCCATTGCCCGGCGCGCCGAACAGATCATGAATGAAGGCGGATCGATGATCACGCTGACCTATTACGGTGCGGAAAAGGTGATGCCGCACTACAATGTCATGGGTGTTGCCAAGGCCGCGCTGGAAGCCAGCGTCCGCTACATGGCCGTCGATCTCGGCAATCGCGGCATCCGCGTCAACGCCGTTTCGGCCGGGCCGATCAAGACGCTTGCCGGTTCCGCCATCGGCGATTTCCGCTACATCCTGAAGTGGAACGAATACAATTCGCCGCTCAAGCGCAACGTCACCATCGACGAGGTCGGCAACACCGCGCTGTTCCTGCTTTCCGACCTTTCAACCTCGGTGACCGGCGAGGTTCTGCATGCCGATTCCGGCTATCATGTCGTCGGCATGAAGGCCGTCGATGCCCCCGATATTTCGGTCGTGAAAGACTGATCTTCCAGACGGCGCGGACCTCATCCCGCGCCGTTTTGCTTTGCGCTTTCCCCCCGCCACCGATAGATTCCCTCCTGTCCTCACCGCTTTTGCGGGCGCAGAAATTTCAAAACATGTGCAAAACCATTCTAACGCTTTGAATTTTCGCATCATCCTTTAACGAAAATTGAACGGTAAAAGACATTGCTGATTTACGCCATTCGCCACGGGCAAACCGACTGGAACGCCGAATACCGGCTGCAGGGCCAGAAGGACATTCCACTCAACGAGACCGGACGCGGCCAGGCGAAGAAGAACGGCGTGAAACTCGGCGAAATCCTCGGCAATGAAGCGCGGCACTACGATTTCGTCGCAAGCCCGCTGTCACGCACGCGCGAAACCATGGAGCGGGCACGCGCCGCCATGGGGCTGACACCCGAACTCTACCGCACCGATGACCGGCTGAAGGAGCTTTCCTTCGGCGACTGGGAAGGACGCACGCTGAAAGAGGTCGGCGGGTTCAGCCCGGAACTTCTGCATGAGCGCGAAAACGACAAGTGGGCTTTCGTACCGCCCGGCAACGATGCGGAAAGCTATGAAATTCTGTCCTGGCGCGTCGGCGCCTGGCTGAAGGATGTGGTCGGTCCGACCGTCTGCGTCTGCCATGGCGGCGTGATCCGGTCTCTTTTCCGCCTTGTCGGCGGTGTTTCTACCGAAGACGCCGCCGAGCTTCCGATCCCGCAGGATGCCGTTTTGCGCATCGATGCGGAAGCGAAAACCATCGGCTGGATGGAGTAGGCTTTCCCTCTGCCCTCAATTGCGATAGAGCGAAGCCGCGAAACGACGGCAGAGGTATTTCATGTCGCATAATACATTCGGACATCTTTTCCGCGTCACCACCTGGGGCGAGAGCCATGGCCCCGCCATCGGCTGTGTGATTGACGGTTGCCCTCCCGGCATTGAATTCGAACTCTCCGAGATCCAGAAATATCTCGACCGCCGCAAGCCCGGCCAGTCGCGTTTCGTCACCCAGCGCCGCGAGGCGGATGCCGTGAAGGTGCTCTCCGGCGTTCTGCCGCAAAGCGAGCGCGACAGCTACATCACCACCGGCACGCCGATTTCGCTGATGATCGAGAATACCGATCAGCGTTCCAAGGATTACGGCGAGATCGCGCGGCAATACCGTCCGGGCCATGCCGATTATACCTATGACGTCAAATACGGTCTGCGCGACTATCGCGGCGGTGGCCGCTCGTCCGCGCGCGAAACGGCAACCCGTGTCGCCGCCGGCGCCATTGCCCGCAAGCTGTTGCCGAATGTCACCTTCCGCGGCGCGCTGGTGCAGGTCGGCAAGCACAGGATCAACCGCGAGAACTGGGACTGGTCGGAAATCGACAACAACCCGTTGTTCTGCCCCGATGCCGAAATGGTGCCGATCTGGGAGCGTTACCTCGACGACATCCGCAAGGCCGGCTCCTCCGTCGGTGCGGTGGTGGAAGTGATTGCCGAAGGCGTGCCTGCCGGTCTCGGCGCTCCGATCTATGCCAAACTCGATCAGGATATCGCCTCCGGGCTGATGTCGATCAACGCGGTCAAGGGCGTGGAAATCGGCGAAGGTTTCAGTGCGGCCGAACTGACCGGCGAGGAAAACGCCGATGAAATGCGCATCGGCAAGGACGGCACCCCGCGCTTTCTGTCGAACCATGCCGGCGGCATTCTCGGCGGGATTTCAACCGGCGAGCCGATTGTCGCCCGCTTTGCGATCAAGCCGACATCATCGATCCTCACCCGGCGCCAGACAATCGACCAGGACGGACAGGAAGTGGAATTGAGAACCAAGGGTCGCCACGACCCCTGCGTCGGTATCCGCGCCGTGCCGATCGGCGAAGCCATGATGGCCTGCACGATTGCCGACCATTATCTGCGCGACCGCGGACAGACAGGCCGACTGGACTGAGCTTTTGCCGGAGCGTCCGGCAACACCGCAAAGCGTCAGACGTCGCGCCACCCTAGCAGGTATTCAACCCGCTCCACGCCGGTGAAGCGGGCAAGCCGCGACAACTCGGCATCGAGCTTTTCCAGCCGTCCGTTCGACGGACGCACGCCGGGCTCAAGCCATAGTTTGCGCACATCAAGCGCGCCACGCTTGCGATCCGCCTTCATATCGATGCGGCCGATCAGCCGTGCGCCCTCCAGAAGCGGGAAGACATAATAGCCATATTGCCGTTTCGGCTCAGGCACGAACACCTCGATCCGGTAGGAAAAGCCGAACAGGCGTTCGGCCCGCGCCCGGTCGCGCAACAGCGGGTCGAACGGGCTCAACACCCGCAGGCGTGACGGCGGCTCCGGCACCTCGGCGAGCGTATCGACCTCTTCGGCAAGAGCGAAGGCCTGGCGCGGCTTTCCCGCATCCACGGTTTCAAGGGCAACCTCCGCCAACTGGTCACGGTTGTTCTCCACCCAGATCCTCGCCTCCTGCGGCGTGACGATATCGAAGAAGGCGGCAATCTCGCCCGAGGTCGCAAAGCCCAGCCGCTTGAGGGCGGCCCGGCAGGCCCAATCGACGAAAGCGTCATGATCGACTTCGCCAAGGCGGTGTTCGTCCGGGATCACCCGCTCGGAGAGGTCATAGGCCTTCTGGAAATTGACCCGGTGGCAGATGGCGATGCGACCGGTGCGCCAGTGATATTCAAGCGCAGTCTTGGCCGGATGCCAGTTCCACCAGCCACCGGAGACGTGATCATCGTCCTTGAGATCACGGGAGAAAAGCGGGCCATTGTCCCTGACTGCGGCATAGGTCTGTTCGAAAACCGCTTCGAAGCCCTCCCCCTGCCATTTGCGCCAGCGTTCGACGAGGCGTTCCCGCTCGCGGGCAAAACGGTGCTTCCAGTAGGGATAAAAGCGCGTGGGAATGAGCGAGGCGTCATGGGTCCAATGCTCGAACAGACCGCGGTCCTTTTCCAGAAGCGCCGTCAGGTGATGGCGACGAAAGGTCTGGTTGCGGGAAAACAGAATGAGATCATGCGCGCGCTCGACGGTGCGGATCGAATCGACCTGAACAAAACCGATCTTCTCGATCAGTGCCAGAAGGCCAGCCTTGTCCATCGCCTGCGCCGGTGAGCCCGCAAGCCCCTGCCGGGCAAGAAAGATGCGGCGTGCATCCATGTTCGAAATCAATTTAGCCATACAGCGACCGTAGAGCGATTCGGACAAAATAAGAACATCCAAGCCTTTCGGAACCGTAGATTGATGCCTATAAGGAAGCGCCGGAGAGTTTGCACAAAAACCGGGGACGAATGTGAAGATCGAATTCCGTGAAGCCGGTGTGACCTTTGAGGGCCGTACGGCGCTTCATCCGCTGACATTGACACTGACCGGACACCGGGTCGGCATTATCGGGCTGAACGGTTCCGGCAAGACCACCTTTGCGCGGCTGATCAACGGGCTGACGAAACCAGGCACCGGAACCGTCATCGTCAACGGTCGCGACACGGTGAAAGAGCTGGCTGCCGTCAATGCCGATGCCGGCTATGTGTTCCAGTCACCGCAAAACCAGATCATTCTGCCGATCCTGCAGGATGATATCGAACTGGGACTGAAGGCGCGCGGCGTGGCAAAGGCAGACATTGCCGCACGTGCCGAAAGCACCCTTGCGCGGCTCGGCATCACCCATCTCGCCAGGCGGCGCGCCCATGAGCTTTCGGGTGGCGAGCTGCAACTCGCCGCCCTTGCCGCCGTGCTCGCCCCCCGCCCCTCGCTGGTCATTCTCGATGAGCCGACCAACCAGCTCGATCTCAGAAACCGCCGCCGCGTTGCCGAAACCATCGACGCATTGCAAGAGGACGTCATCGCGATCTCGCACGATCTGGCGACACTCGCTTCATTTGAGCGCGTATTGCTGTTTCACGAAGGCCGTCTCATCGGTGACGGCCCCGCCGGAACCGTTATCGAGCAATACGAGGCGATGAACCGCTGATGCAGTCGCTTTACGTCGAAGGCAACTCATTCCTGCACCGCATGGCGCCGGGGATAAAGCTCGCCGGCCTGATCGCATTCAGTATCGCCATCTTCCTGATCGGCAGTCTGACTGTGCTTGCCCTCATGATGGCCGTTGCCGCAGGCCTTTATTTCACATTGCCGATGCGGCCGCGTCAGGCGCTGGCGCGTCTTGTGCCGATCGGCGCGGCAATTCTTTTGGTTGGCGGATTCAATCTGATCTTCAATCCCTGGCAGGTCGCCGCCACCTCCGTTCTCAGGCTTTCGGCACTGATGTTTCTGGCTGCAGCCATCACGGCGGCAACGCCGGTTCCCGCCTTCATCGATACCATCACGCGCTGGGCCATGCCGCTTGAACGCGCCGGGCTCATCAGAGCTGCAGACATCGGCCTTGCAATCGGACTTGTGATCCGCTTCGTTCCGGATATCCTTTCGCGCTACAGCGCCATTCGCGATGCGCACCGGGCGCGCGGCATTGCCTTCAGGCCAACCGGCGCAATCGTGCCGCTGATCATCTTGACCCTGCGGGATGCGGACAGTATCGCCGATGCAATCGACGCCCGCGGCATTCGCGGACAGCCACAGAAAAGGAAGACGAAATGACCTCACGCGACCTGGTTCTGGTATCGCTCTTTGCGGCCATCATCGCGGCGCTCGGCATTCTCCCGCCGATCCCGATCGCCTTCATTCCCGTACCGGTCACGGCACAGACACTCGGTGTGATGCTGGCCGGCATCATCCTCGGCCGCAAACGCGGCGCGGCGGCGGTGTTGCTGCTATTCGTGCTGATCGTCATCGGCCTGCCGGTGCTTTCCGGCGGACGCGGCGGCCTTGGTGTGTTTGTCGGCCCCACGGCCGGCTTCCTGGTCGGCTGGCTGCCGGGCGCCTATATCGCAGGTGCGCTAGCCGAAATCTACGCCGATACGCAAAGCCCGCTGAAACAGACCTTCGGCTTCTTCATCGCGGCTACCATGGGCGGCATTGTGGTGGTCTATTTCCTCGGGATTGCCTGGCTGGCCTACGGCGCTGGCACCGGCGTCTCGAAAGCGGTGGCCGGAACGCTGGCTTTTGTGCCCGGCGATCTGATCAAGGCCGGGCTTGCAGCCCTTGCCGGCCGGGCGGTGATGCTGGGATATCCATTGCTGCCGAAAAGGTCGCTTTAAACGCCTCAGTCCAGAAACGAATAAAGCCAGTCCCGCGTCGCCTCCGGCAGGGGCGCGGGCTCGCCGCTTTCCTGATGCACGGCAGTCCACAAAAGCTCGACCTCTGCGGCAATCTCGTTTCCCGCCTGTACGGCGACGTTGAACCCGATCGACTTGCCGCCGATCTTTGCCGCGCGCACCGTCAACTGCGCCAGTTCGCCGTTTCTCAGGCCACGGTAATAGGTGCAGCCGACCTTGCGCACGACATAGGCCGGCTCGCCGTCCACCGCCGGGCGATAGCGCCAGAAACGCGCCAGCGCCTCTTCCGCATGCTCGATATAGGCGGCGGTGTGCATGCGCCCATGCATATCGATATCCCGGTAGGGAACACGCAGTTCAATTCGCTCCGGATGCCTGTCATCCATCGGCCACACCTTCCCGGCCACGCTCACCGCTTGCGGTCACGCAACCCTTTACGCAAAACCCGGCAAACCGGCATTGCGCACATCTGCGGCAATGCGGTCTACGTCTGCGTTCTATAGAACCTTTCCACATCAAATGCCATGACGGGCTGTTTGAAAGCTTGGGGCAATGGCCGCCTTGCCTGCCGGCCGCCCGATTGTCGACACGACAGCGCCTTGCATTCGCCACGCCTTGCATTACCTTGCCTGAACGGCATCGCCACGATAAGTGCGGGCGACAATCGAAATTTCAAGAGGCAAGACTATGACCGATCCAGCAAAGCCCACCGCCGTCTCCGAGCTGACGTTCGAACGGGCCGTGGAAGAACTCGAGCGGATCGTTGCGCGCCTCGAGCGCGGCGATGTGGCGCTCGATGAATCGATTGCCATTTACGCCCGCGGCGAAGAATTGAAAAAACACTGCGAAAAGCTGCTGAATGCCGCCGAGGCGCGTGTTGAAAAGATCCGTCTCGACCGGGATGGCCAGCCCGCGACGACAGAACCGCTCGATCAGGCCTGACGAACTCATGACAGCGCGGAAAGCGCAGGGGGTGTGCAGCAATGTCGTTCTTTCCGGGACCTGATCCTGAATTCGGTGATGCGCAATCCTGCAAGGCCGTTTCGCAGCTCATTCTTCCGCGCACCAGCGACATTGGCGGGTTCGAAGTCCGTCGCGCACTGCCGACCATCAAGCGGCGGCTCGTGGGGCCGTTTATCTTCTTCGATCGCATGGGGCCTGCCCGTTTCGGCGGCAATGGCGAGGCGCTCGACGTCAAGCCGCATCCGCATATCGGGCTGTCGACCGTCACCTACCTGACCTCCGGCGAGATCGGTCATCGCGACACGCTCGGCAACCACACCGTCATCCGCCCCGGCGATGTCAACCTGATGACCGCCGGGCGCGGCATTGTCCATTCGGAGCGCACGCCGGAAGACCTGAGGCTGCGCCCGCACGCCCTTTCAGGCGTCCAGACCTGGCTTGCCCTGCCCGAAAACGACGAGGAGATCGACCCGACCTTCGGCCACACCGAAAAGAACGCCCTGCCCACCATTTCGGAAAACGGCCTCAGCGGCCGCGTTGTACTTGGCAATTTTTCGGGCCTGAAGGCCGATGTGCATACATTTACCGATACGCTGTTCGTCGATCTCGCCTTGAGGCCCGGCGCCCGGTTTTCCTTTCCCGCCGAACATGAAGAACGCGCGATCTACGTGCTCGAAGGCGAAATCGAAATTGCCGGGGATGCCTTCAAGGCCGAGCAATTGCTGGTTCTTGCCCCGCACGACACGATCACAATTTCGGGCGCGGGGGAACACGGATGCCGTCTCATGCTTTTTGGTGGAGCGGCGCTCGAAAAACCGCGACATATCTGGTGGAATTTCGTTTCGTCCTCGAAGGAACGGATCGAACAGGCGAAAGAAGACTGGCGGCAGGGCCGTTTCGGCCTGGTGCCCGGCGACGAAACCGAATTTGTTCCTTTGCCCGGACGCTGAAATTCGCTAGAAACGATTTAGAAACAAGAGCGCGATCGGCTCGCGCATGAGGCCCGTTGCAGTGACGCTACCGTCCAAAACTTCCATTCTCGACCGGATCAACCTGCCCGCAGACCTGCGTGAGGTGGAGGATCACGATTTGCCGCAGCTTGCCGGTGAAGTACGCGCGGAGATGATCGATGCGGTTTCGCGCACCGGTGGCCATCTGGGCGCAGGCCTTGGCGTTGTCGAACTCACGATTGCGATCCACAAGGTATTCAATACACCGCATGACCGAGTGATCTTCGATGTCGGTCACCAGTGCTATCCGCACAAGATCCTGACCGGGCGGCGTGAGCGGATGCGCACCCTGCGGCAGGAAAACGGCCTTTCCGGCTTCACCCGCCGCGCTGAAAGCGAATACGACCCCTTTGGCGCTGGCCATTCCTCCACTTCGATTTCTGCCGGGCTGGGCATGGCGGTTGCTTCCGATTTGCAGGAAAATCCGCGCAATGTCATCTCGGTCATCGGCGACGGCGCGATGTCCGCCGGCATGGCCTTCGAAGCGCTCAACAATGCCGGCGCAATCGGCGCCCGCCAGATCGTGATCCTCAACGACAACGATATGTCGATTGCCCCGCCGACAGGGGCGATGAGCGCTTATCTGGCGCGTCTTGCCTCCGGCCGCGCCTATCTCGAGGTTCGCGATTTCTCCAAGCGGATCACCTCCTATCTCGGCAAGTCGATCGACCGCGTGATATCGCGCGCCGTTGGCCATGCCCGCGGTTTCGTCACCGGCGGAACCATGTTCGAGGAGCTCGGCTTCTATCATATCGGCCCGATTGACGGCCACTCCTTCGAGCACCTGCTGCCGGTGCTGCGCAACGCCCGCGACAATGCCCGCGGACCCGTGCTGATCCATGTGGTAACGCAGAAGGGCAAGGGCTATGCGCCGGCGGAAGCCGCGGCCGACAAATGCCACGCCGTCAGCCGCTTCGACGTGGTAACCGGGACGCAGACGAAATCGAAACCGAATGCACCGAGCTATACCTCCGTCTTTTCAAAAGCCCTGATCGAGGAAGCGCGGCGCGACGAAAATGTCGTGGCGATTACCGCCGCAATGCCATCCGGCACCGGTCTCGACAAGTTTCAGGAACTCTATCCGACCCGGCTTTTCGATGTCGGCATTGCCGAACAGCACGCCGTCACCTTTGCGGCGGGTCTGGCGAGCGAAGGCATAAAGCCCTTCTGTGCGCTCTATTCGACCTTCCTGCAGCGCGGCTATGACCAGGTGGTCCATGATGTCGCGATCCAGGGCCTGCCGGTGCGCTTTCCCATTGACCGGGCCGGGTTCGTCGGTGCTGACGGCCCGACCCATGCCGGCTCGTTCGACACCACCTACCTTGCCACCCTGCCCGGCTTCGTGGTGATGGCGGCAGCCGACGAGGCGGAGCTGATGCACATGGTCCGCACGGCCGCCGATTACAGCGAGGGGCCGATCTCGTTTCGCTATCCGCGTGGCGAGGGAACGGGCATCGAACTGCCGGAGCGCGGCGATATTCTTCAGATCGGCAAGGGTCGGATCATTTCGGAAGGCTCGAAGGTGGCGCTGCTCTCCTTCGGCACGCGCCTTGGCGAATGTCGCGAGGCGGCAACCGTGCTGAATGCGGCAGGCCTGTCGACGACAGTCGCCGATGCCCGTTTTGCCAAGCCGCTCGACCGTGACCTGATCCGCCAGCTTGCCGCCCATCACGAAGTGCTGGTGACCATCGAGGAGGGTGCAGCCGGCGGTTTCGGCGCCCATGTCATCCAGTTCCTTGCCAATGAGGGCCTGCTCGATCAGGGCCTTCGTGTGCGCCAGATGGTGCTGCCCGACATCTGGATGGAACAGGCCAAACCCGAGGACATGTACCAGAAGGCGGGGCTCGATCGTGACGGCATCGTCGATACGGTCTTCCGCGCACTCGGCCGCTCCGGCATCTCGACCGGCACGACGGGGTAACAAAGGCTGTCGCAGGCGCCGCCGCTTGCACTTTCGGCAAAATGCGTTCATGGAGCGGCTATGACCGATACCGCCCGGCGCCTCGACCAGCTTCTGGTCAGCCTCAACCATTTTGAAACCCGCTCGAGGGCGCGCGATGCCATTTTGCGCGGCGCCGTCAGCGTCAACGGAAAGACCGCCAGGAAACCGGGTGAAACCGTTTCGCCCGACAGTCTGATTTCGGTTGAAGATCCGGCCGGCGGCTATGTCTCCCGCGCGGCGCTGAAGCTGATTGCCGCGCTCGACCATTTCGCCCTGTCGCCGAAGGATGCGAACGCGCTCGATATCGGCGCCTCCACCGGCGGTTTCACGCAGGTTCTGCTGGAACGCGGCGCGGCCCATGTGACCGCCATTGATGTCGGCCATGACCAGATGGCAGCACGGATTGCCGATAGCCCGCGCGTGACCAATATCGAGGGTGTGAATGCGCGGCATCTTTCGCGTGACGATATCGGCGAAAGGCCTGTCGGCTTCGTGGTCTCCGATGTCTCGTTCATCTCGCTAAAGCTTGCCCTGCCGCCTGCGCTTTCGCTGGCCGAACCCGGCGCATTCTGCGTGTTGCTGGTCAAGCCGCAGTTTGAGGCCGGCAAGGCGAATATCGGCAAGAAGGGCCTGCTCAGGGATGCAGCGCTCGGCCCGGAAATTGCCGCCGAACTCGAAACCTGGCTCGTTGACGAGCAGGGATGGGAAAGCTTCGGCATCGCCCCCTCGCCGATTGAAGGCGGAGACGGAAACCGCGAATATCTGCTTGCCGGCAAAAAGCCCGGCGCAACCGGAAAACAGGACCGCCATGGCTGCTGAAACATTTGTGATCGAACGGCTCGGAAGCCAGGGCGACGGCATTGCTGCAAGCGCCGAAGGACCGGTTTACATCCCCTTCACCCTGCCCGGAGAGAAGGTCACCGTCGCGCGCGAGAAATCGAAGGCGACAATGCTGTCGCTGCTGGAAACATCGCCCGAGCGCATCGCTCCCCTCTGTCGCCATTTCGGCCCGGACGGCGAGAACGGCACCTGTGGCGGCTGTTCGCTGCAACACCTTGAGCGTAGCGCCTATGATGCCTTCAAGCGGCAGGTGGTGATCGATGCGCTTGCCACCCACGGCATCGACTGTCCCGTCGCGCCGCTGGTGCCATCAGGCCCCGGCGAGCGCAGACGGGCAAGCTTTGCCGGGCGACGCACCGAAAAGGGCATCCTGCTCGGCTTTTCCAGCCCGGAAAGCCATCACATCGTTGCCATCGAGGAATGTCCGGTGCTGACGCCGACGCTGTTTGCGCGCCTGCCCGCACTGAAGCTTCTTGCCGGCATACTGGTCTCCTCCGGCGAACCGTTCCGTATCGCCGTCCTGGAAACGCAGACCGGCCTCGACATCAGCTTTACCGATATAGCGGCCCCGTCTGAAAAACGCCGGCAGGCCGCTATTCGCGCTGTCATGACCGTCAAGGGCATCGCCCGGCTGACCATCGGTGACGAAATCGTCGTGGAACCGGTGAAAGCCGCGCTTGAAATGGCGGGCACCAGAATTCTGCCGCCGCCCGCCGGTTTTGCCCAGGCAACGCGGGCTGCGGAAGAGGCCATGGCCGCACTGGTTCTCAAGCACCTGAAAGGCCGCAAACGTGTGGCAGACCTGTTCAGCGGCTTCGGCACATTCGCACTCCGGCTGGCGGAAAAAGCACGCGTTCATGCCGTGGAATTCGACGGGCCGGCGCTGGCCGCACTGGATCAGGCGGCGCGAAACCGGCAGGGCCTGCGGCAGGTAACGACCGAGCGGCGCGACCTTTTCCGACGCCCGCTTCTGCCGCGCGAACTGGCGCCCTATGATGGCGTCGTATTCGACCCGCCGCGCGCCGGCGCCAAAGAACAGGCCGAAGAACTGGCGCGTTCTGCCGTTCCGCGCATTGTTGCGGTGTCGTGCAATCCGCAGACACTTGGCCGCGATCTGGCAATCCTGAAGGCGGGCGGTTATCGCATCGACAGGGTTGTCCCGATCGACCAGTTCTTCCGAAGCGCCCATGTGGAGGCTGTTGCCTTTCTCAGCCGCGGTTAGAGCATCGGGCGAAAAAGTGGAATCCGGTTTTTCGATAACCCGATGCGTCAAAACAAAGAGCTGGATCATCGGGCGGTTCAGATTAACCGCCCGATGATCCGGGACACAAAAAACCCCGGGGCCGCTGGCCGCCGGGGTCTTCGTTTTCATGACATGCGCCGAAATCAGTAATACGGCGACAGGCACTGCTTGCGCGGCCCGTTATAGGGCTGGAAGCTGTTATCGCTCGGGCGATAGGAGCGATAGCGCGACTCGCACCAGTTATAGTGCTTCGGATTGAGCCCGTAAGCCTGCTGCGGCCGGCTCCGCTGGTTGTTGGAGGCAACCGCGCCACCGATGATGAGGGCGCCCGCGCCGAGAATGGCGAGCGGAACCCATGAATCATTATCGTCGTCATAACGATGGTGACGGGGCGGCGGACGATGGCCCCAGCCATGACCGTTGTTGTGGCCATTGTGATAGTTCCTGCCGCCGTGACGGTAATGGCCTCCACCGTGATGACGGCGATCGCCACCGCGATACTGCACCGTCTCGATATTATCACTGACCGAGGAAGCCGGGTTCATTACCGGCATTGCTTCCGCAGGCAGAACGCTCACCGCCATGAATGCGGAGGCAATTGCGGCGATTGCCGTTTTGTTTGCCAATCTGGTCATCTGTTTCTCCTGTTTTCTGCTTCAGTGCCGAACGACCGGACGCCGAATTCGTTACTTTCAAAGCAGATGCTAATAGATCCAATCTGAACCCGGGATTAACGTTTCAGAAACCAGATAGGGTGCACGCGTTGCCGGTAAAATGACAGCGCATGCGTTCACAAATCGTGTTTCACCCGCCTGTCAGTAATACGGCGAGGTGCACTGTTTGCGCGGCCCGTGATAGGGCTGATAGGTGTTGTCGGATGCCCTGTAGGATTTGTAGTGATCCTCACACCATTGATAATGCTTGGGGTTTATCCCCGCCTGGGCCGGCGCCGTATTGCTGCTCGTTGCCGCAGCGGCAACACCACCGCCAATCAGAGCGCCTGCACCGAAGGTCAGGGCCGGACCCCAGTTGTTCCAGTACGGCCCACCATACCAGCCGGGTCCGTAAGGGCCGTAGGGGCCGCCATAGGCCGGCACCGGATAGGGCACGGGATACGGCCTGTAGGGCGGCGGCGGATGGCCATGATGCGGGCCGCCATGTCCGTAATGCGGACCGCCGTGCCCGTGGGGAGGACCACCATGCCCGTGCGGGGGGCCGCCGTGTCCATGAGGAGGGCCGCCATGCCAATGGGGATTGCCTGTGGGGTGAAACGCCGGTGGCCGGTGCAGTCCGCCGTGAAGCGCCGGCCCGGGGCCTCTGGGAAAACCACCGTGAAAAGCCGGTCCCCCGGCATGCGGCATCCCGCCGCCGTGAAAATGCATGCCGCCGCCATGGAATCCACCCATGGGCCGCGCCTGTGCGGGAACGATGGCCGCCGAGGCCAACATGCCTGCCGTTACAAGTGTAACAAATGCCTTTCTCGCTGTCTTGAACATGAGCTGCCTCCTGAACAAACATCGGAAGCGTCGGCGGATCACCGTATAAGCGACCCGTCCGCAATCCTGGGTCGTCTCGTTAGAACATTCAACCTGAATGCAGCATTAACGCAAAAGACATCGAAAATATGTCGCCCCGGACGGCCGGTCAGGCTTTGCCGTTTTCCAGCCCGATCAGGACATTGGCAACATTGTCGCCAATCTCATGCACGCCGTAACCGCCCTCCATGACGGTCAGCACCGGCAATCCGCATGCGGCAATGCGTGCCCCCATGGTGAGAAAATCCTCGGTCTTGAGGCGGAAGAAGGAAATCGGGTCCTTCTCGAAGGTATCAACGCCGAGCGACAGCACCAGCGCCTCTGCGCCGAAAGCCGAAATCCGTTCCAGCGCCGCCTCCAGCGCTTCGCTGTAGACCGGCCAGGCGGTATTGCGCAGCATCGGGAAATTGGCGTTGAATCCTTCGCCCCTGCCCTTGCCGGTCTCTTCCTTGTGACCCCAAAAATAGGGAAAGGCATCGTCCGGCTCGCCATGCAGCGAGGCAAAGAAGATGTCATCCCGCTCATAGGTGACATCCTGGGTGCCATTGCCATGGTGGAAATCGACATCGAGGATTGCAACCTTTTTCGTGCCGTTGTCGCGAAGCCGCTGGGCGGCAATCGCCGCGTTGTTCAGAAAGCAGTAACCGCCGAACAGGTCGATACCGGCATGATGGCCCGGCGGACGGCAGAGCGCAAAGGCGAAGCGGTTTCCCTTGCTCAGATAGTCGGCCCCGGTCATGGCGCAGTCCTTGGCCGCCAGTGCGGCCTGATAGGTGCCCTCGGTGATCGAGGTTTCGACGGAATTGGCATAGTAACCGATGAGACCGTCGATATTGTGCGGCGGGCGGGCATGATAGGAGCGGCGAACGGGCAGCGAAATCGGGATTGCCTCTGTGGTGAAGCCGGCTGAAAGCCAGCGCTCCCATACCGTTTCAAGAAATGCGAGATAGCCCGCATCATGCAGTTTCAGCGGCACGGAAAGATCATATCGCGTCGGCGCGACCTCGTCGGCAAAGCCCTTTTGCTTCAACGCCGCGCGGATCCACTCCGCCCGGAAAGGCCCCTCGAAGGGTTTCACCAGTTCACCGCCGTGCAACTCGGTTCTGGCATCACGCAGCTTGTGGTCTTCGGAGTAGATAACGCGCATTTCGAGGCCCCTTCATTCAAGAGTTACTCCCTTTCGGTAACCCCATTCTGACGCGAAATCCACAACACACGCCAAGTTCGGCCGGACAATTGCAGCGGCATGCCATTTGCCCGTCCGGCCCCGCCGTCCCGGAACGAAAATAACGGCTTTTACCGTGGCTGATCACCGAGCCGTTTGTAGAAGAACGTGGTGTCGCAATAACCGCCTTCGGGATAAAGCGCATAGTCGGGAACAACGCCCACCCGCTGCCAGCCAAGGCGCGGATAAATGGCCTCGGCATCGCTTCCTGTCGCCGTGTCGAGTACCAGAAGCCATCGGCCAGCTTCGATGCAGACAGTATCCAGCGCTTCCATCAGCTTGCGGGCAATCCCCCGTCCCCGAACCTTGCGGCGAACGATCAGTTTCATCACATCGGCGCGATGCGGCTGATTGGGTTTCTGGGCAAAGCCGGCCTGCACCGTCCCGACGATTTCACCCTCGATCTCAGCCGCCAGAAGCACAAGGGAACCGGCGGCGACCCCCGCGGCCACTTGCTGCCAGTAGGTTTCAACCCCTTCGTTATCATAAGGGGCCATGAAGCCCATGGAGGCATTGTCTTCGATACTGTCGGCCAGAAGTGCTGAAAGTGCGGGGATGGCGGCTTCGGTCTGCTGCCCGTTCAGGAGCGTGATTTCCATGATAAATCCTGTCTATGGTGCGCGTTCAATGATCACGGAATAGGTGACGTCGACCTGGCCCGGGTTTGAAAAAACATGCGGTTCGGCGACCGGCATGAACAGGCAGTCCCCTTTGGAAAGCTGACAGTTCTCCTCGCCGAAAGCGACATCGAGAACACCCGACAGCACCCAGATATGCTGGTTCAATCCCTCGGCGCCATGCTTGGGCGGGTAGGCAATACGGCCGCCAGCCGGAAAGCGGATCAGCACGATATCGACCGACGATCCGGTGCCCGCAGGCGAAATCGAACGGCGCGAATAGCCGGTTTCGGGATCGCGCCAGACCGGCTGATCGGCCCGGCGCGACAACGGATCGAACGGCCTGTCGGCATCGGCAAAGAAAGCGGAAAGCGAAGTGCCGAGCGCCGCACAGAGCTTGGCCAGCACCAGGGCCGAAGGCGACGCCTCAGCCCGCTCAATGCGTGAGATCATTGCCCTGCTGACATCGGAATATTCGGCAAGCCGGTCGAGGGTCAGCCCCTTTTCGGCGCGAAGCCGCTTGAGGTTGAGCGCAATGGTCCGGTCAAAGGTGACATCGATATTTTCCATGATGTGACCATGGAATTCTATTATAAGAGAGTCAAGCGTTTATTCTGAAGAAGTGCACACATCGTCGGGTGCTGTCAGCGTGGATATCTCAGGGATAGGAATAAGGCGCCGGCCCGCCACTAAATTTTGTCATTGTGCCATTGTCAGGAAACTGCGAAACGAGGTTGATGGTGTCGCCGTCTATGTAAGCGCCAGGAAACAGGTACGGCGCTTCGAAACTTGTTCCGGAGACAGTATAGTTGACAACCAATTTCCCGTCGCTCGATCGCCAGCCCTTGATGACCTGGCCGGGCAGCGGGGCAATGCCGGTAATGCCTGTCGGCGTGACGTTGCGAACGTAGACATAATTGTCGTCTTGCGATTGACCGATGACCGTTACAAAGGCACCCGATTGTGGTCCATATTTTTCAAAGGACGCAGTGGCTTCTATTCTATCGCCATCGTTCAGGTTTGCGTCGAAGTCCATGGACCAGGCGCCGTGTCCATCAGCCTGCACTGTAGCATAGCTTCGGGTTGTCGAATTTTCTGTCACAGCAACCGTCACCCAGCTATCGGGCATTGCCTTCCCGCTTACCCAATAATTTCGGCAGCCGTCAACGGCCTTGCTCAATGTCAGGATGCCGCCAGGAGAGGATGTGACCCATACGATTCTGATCCCGGAAAAATCACCATACATTCCCGGTGAGCAAACTGGATATACTTTCTCAAGTTGTTTGGCAGCGCTCCAGCCCGAATTTCTGGTCCAGGCCGTCGTCAATGCGTGGAGGTTAGGATAACCGTACCATGTCATCCGCAGTTCTTCACCATTGCTTGCAAGAGCGGGCGCACATTCAGAAATGTAATTGGCTTGGATGATTGCCGGTGTTGACAATGTGTCGTTTGAGTATCGAATGTAGACAATCGGTAAGTTGTTACCTCTAGCGCAGGCAAAAAATAGTTCACCATTATGTGCCGCCATTGCCGGGCCACCGGTGGCGAGGTAGCGGGTATTTTGCGGCGCGGACCAGTTTGTTCCGTCAAACCAGCAATACGAGAGCGTGGGAGTACTGTCATTCGTACTCCAGGCAAGAAAAAGTTGATTGTTGTAGACTGCAAGCGCCGGAGAAGCACTTGTGAAAGCACCTGAAATTTGTATCGCGTCACTCCAGCCGCGATTATAAACAGACCAATAGATCGCGCCGTAACCAGCGTGTTTGTAGGCAGCGTGGACCTGATTTCTATAGGTCGCCACGCCGGGAACCTCATCCGAGGAGAAACTGAACGGATACGCGGAGCAGGAGGGCCACGTTTGATCGGTTCCACACTTGTAGAGGATGGTATTGGAGTATAAGTCCTTCCAGAACACCCAATCTTCGCCGTTGAGACGCGTACAGCGTGCTCCCGAATTCGCCTGATAATACAGATGAGAGGCAACTTCGACTGGGTCACCCCAATATAGAAGGTCGCCAGAAACATATCCACGCATGCCGGGCTTCATGTGGTTCTCCATTGGTATATTCAGTTTTTTTAATGCAATTAATACTTGCACTCTTACCAATTTTTGCAACTTATGAGTATATTACAACGCCGCTGGCATCGCAATTTGGTTCGCCCACAGCCATTCATGGGTGTTTTAACCCGTGCAAATAAACTGTCAGGCTTTCGAGCTTACCGGAGCCCCTTCCAGCGACCGTCGACGAGAACATTAAATTGGTCGCCCTTCCGGCCTTGTCGAGTCAGCTTGACGAACAGTCGGTTTCAGGACCTCCAGGTTCTCTGCGGGATGGCTATTATTGAACCGTCGTGTGCAATTTCGCTTTCAGGAAACCGCGTCCGCTGCTATATGCGCGCGCATGAGCACAAATGATGACCGCATTCCGCTGGACCATATCCGCAACTTTTCCATCGTGGCCCATATCGACCACGGGAAATCGACGCTGGCCGACCGCCTGATACAGACATGCGGCGGGCTGGCGGAGCGTGAGATGTCCGCTCAGGTTCTCGACAACATGGATATCGAGCGCGAGCGCGGCATCACCATCAAGGCCCAGACCGTGCGCCTGCACTACAAGGCGAACAACGGCGAAACCTATGTGCTGAACCTGATCGACACGCCCGGCCATGTCGACTTCGCCTACGAAGTCTCCCGGTCGCTGTCGGCCTGCGAGGGCTCGCTGCTGGTGGTTGACGCCTCGCAAGGGGTGGAAGCGCAGACGCTTGCCAATGTCTATCAGGCGATCGACAACGACCATGAACTGGTCACCGTGCTCAACAAGGCAGACCTGCCCGCCGCAGACCCGGAGCGCGTGAAAGAGCAGATCGAGGATGTCATCGGCATTGATGCCTCGGATGCCCTGCTGATCTCCGCCAAGACCGGCATGGGCGTGCCGGATGTGCTGGAAGCCATCGTCCACAAGCTGCCGCCGCCGAAGACCGAAAAGGGCGCCGATGCGCCGCTGAAGGCGCTGCTGGTCGATAGCTGGTACGACACTTATCTCGGCGTCATGGTTCTGGTGCGCGTCATCGATGGCGTGCTGAAAAAGGGCCAGACCATCCGCATGATGGGCACGGATGCGAAATATCCGGTCGACCGCGTCGGCGTGCTGACGCCGAAGCTTCTGGTGGTCGATGAACTCGGCCCCGGTGAAATCGGCGTCATCACCGCCTCGATCAAGGAGGTGGCCGATACCCGCGTCGGTGACACGATCACCGAGGACAAGCGCCCGACCGAAAACATGCTGCCCGGCTTCAAACCGGCCCAGCCGGTGGTGTTCTGCGGCCTGTTCCCCGTCGATGCCAATGATTTTGAAGACCTGCGCGCTGCCGTCGGCAAACTGCGCCTCAACGACGCATCGTTTTCCTATGAAATGGAAAGTTCGGCCGCACTCGGCTTCGGGTTCCGCTGCGGCTTCCTTGGCCTGTTGCATCTGGAGATCATCCAGGAGCGGCTGGAGCGCGAATTCGACCTCGACCTGATCGCCACCGCCCCGTCCGTGGTCTATGAGCTGACGATGACGGACGGTTCGGAAATCGAGCTGCACAACCCGGCAGACATGCCGGAAGTGGTCAAGATCGCCGAAATCCGCGAACCGTGGATCAAGGCCTCGATCCTGACGCCGGACGACCATCTCGGCGGCATCCTCAAGCTTTGCCAGGACCGGCGCGGCATCCAGACCAACCTCACTTACGTCGGCAACCGGGCGATGCTCTCCTACGACCTGCCGCTCAACGAGGTGGTGTTCGATTTCTACGACCGGCTGAAGTCGATCTCCAAGGGCTATGCCTCCTTCGACTATCACCTCGACGACTATCGCGCCGGCAATCTGGTAAAGATGTCGATCCTCGTCAATGGCGAGCCGGTCGATGCGCTGTCGATGCTGGTTCACCGTACGGCAGCGGAAAAACGCGGCCGCGACATGTGCGAGAAGCTGAAGGAGCTGATCCCGAAGCACATGTTCAAGATCCCGATCCAGGCGGCCATCGGCGGCAATGTGATCGCCCGCGAGACCATTTCGGCGCTGCGCAAGGACGTGACGGCCAAGTGCTATGGCGGCGACGCCACCCGCAAGCGCAAGCTTCTGGAAAAGCAGAAGGCGGGCAAGAAACGCATGCGCCAGTTCGGCAAGGTGGAAATCCCGCAGGAAGCCTTCATCGCCGCGCTGAAGATGAGCGACGAGTAACAAGCAAGGCTGCTATCGATAAAAAGCCGCCGCATCTGATCGGTGCAGCGGCTTTTTCCGTATAAATCGCAGACTGCTTTATCGCGTCGCGGTCAGGTCCAGCGTTACCGTCACCGTTTCGCCAACGGTCTCGGCGTTCACCGCCGGGCCGAGTTTATAGTCCTTGCGCTCGAGCGTGGCCGTGCCGACGGCATGGGCGGTGTCGCCTTCGATATCGAGGGTGAAATTCAGCTCGATCGGCAAGGTCATCGCCTTGATGGTCAGCAGGCCGTCGGCCTTGTAGCTGCCATCGTCCAGCACCATCACATTGTCCGTGGTGAAATCGGCTGATCCGAATTCATCGACCGCGAACCAGTCGGCGGTCTTCAGCATGCCGTCATACTGGCCGTTTCCGGTCGCGGCACTTCCGGTCTCGATCTCGACGGTGATGAACGCGTCTTCCGGCGCGTCCGTGTCGAAGTCGATCGACGCCGTCCAGCTTTCAAACGTGCCGGTCAGCGTCTTGCCGCTCTGCGGAACTTCGAAACCCAGCGTGCTGCTGTCCTGGTCGACCGTCCATGTCTCGGCCATGGCCGGTGAGGCAAACGGAACAGCGAGCGCAAGGATGGTCGCGAGAGCTTTGATATTCAGGGACATAACGTTCTCCGATTTTTTGTCACGCCGCGTGCGAGGTGCGCACGGAAACCATGCGCTTCAGCGTCTCGTCACGGGCGATGAAATGGTGTTTGAAGGCTGCGGCAACATGGCCGGCAATCAGCAGGATCAGGAAATAGGCGCCGTATTCGTGCACGGCAGAGGCGAAGACCTCGGCCTGCCCCTTGTCCCCCGGCACCGGCAGATGCGGCATCTCGAACAGATTGAACACAATCGTCGGAATGCCCCAGGGCGAGGCCGAGACCACCAGCCAGCCGGAAAGCGGCAGCAGGAACATCATCGCATAAAGCCCGGTATGACCGAGATGGGCGACGCCCTTTTCCCAGACCGGCATATCCGCTGGAAGCTTCGGCGATGGATTGACCAGTCGCCAGGCCAGACGCAGCACGGCGAGCGTCAGCACCACGAAGCCGATCGACTTGTGCAGCTGAAACAGTGCGAAGGCATTCGGATCCGATTGCGGCAGCCGCACCATGTAAAGGCCAAGACCGAGCATGCCGATAATCAGCAGCGCCATGGTCCAGTGAAACAGGATGGCGACGGCGCCATAGCCAAGTCGTGTGTTCTTGATCATCGAAAAATCTCCGCAGCGCGTGGGCGAAACCGGTTGCCCGGTTCCGCCTGGAGCAGCACGATATCAGCTGTTCGGATCTTACTCGGCAATCAGCGCTTCGCCGGAGAACACGATGGAAACCTCATCACCGACATACGGCAAATACATGTCCATGCCGTAATCAGAGCGCTTGACGGTGGCTTCCATCAGGAAACCGGCAGCCTGCTTTTCCGCCATCGGATGCTCACCGAACGACAGCACATCAACAGTGAGAACTGCCGGATTGGTGATGTCCTTGATGGTCAGGTCGCCGGTCACTTCAAGCTCGGTATCCGAAACCTTCTTCACTTCAGTGCTGGTGAAGGTGATTTCCGGGTAATTGGCAACGTCGAAGAAATCAGCGCTCTTGAAGTGTTCGTCGCGGGCTTCCCAGAACGTGTCGAGGCTGTCGGCGTCGATCACGAACTCAACCGAGGAATTTTCCGGCGCATCGGCATCGATTGCCAGCGTGGCATCCCAGTCACCGAAGCGGCCATCGGTGATGGAATAGCCCAGATGATTGTAGCTGAATGACAGGTTGCTGTGCGACTTGTCGAATTCGTAGGAGACCGGCGCGGCAAAGGCCGAAGCGGACATCAAGGACAGAGCGACAGCCGTAGTAGCAAAACGAATCATAAATAACCTCTCGCTGGTGCGGTTGGAATGACGACCGGAATGGCCGCGTTCAGAACAACACCTAGAGCATTTCGCGCCATCGACAATTTCGCAAATATTGAACGAACTGTTCAACACCTCAAAGCATTGTTTCAAATGCGCTTTTTTAAGATGAAAAAAACGTGAGCGGCCGAAATATGCTGCAATGCAACCTCAATCACCGCAGCGGGCGGGCCGGATTTCCGGCAACAATGCTGCCCGCGGCAACATCACGGGTAACAACAGCCCCCGCCCCGACGATTGCCGCATCCCCGATCGAAACACCACCGAGAATGATCGCCCCGCCACCAATCCAGACATTCCGGCCGATACTGACGGGCCGCGCCACTTCCTCGCCCGCCCGGCGCCGTTCTGCGTCCCGGTGATGTTCGGCACAATAGATCTGTACCGAAGGCCCGAGCATCGTCCCCTCGCCTATTTCCACCCTGCCGCTGTCCAGAATGGTACAGCCGGCATTGATGTAGACCTGATCGGCGAGCCTGATGTTGAAACCGTAGGAACAGTGAAACGGCGCTTCGACGAACACCTCTTCGCCAACGCCGGCAAAACAGGCGGAAAGCAACGGGCCAAGAGCGCCGCGCCGGTCCGGCGACAGAGTATTATGCTCATGCACCGCATTCCGGGCCTCAGCCCGCAATCTATCGAGCTCCGGCTCGAGACAGCAATACCACTCTCCCGCCAGCATCCGGTCCTTTTCCGTCATCCCCGGTCGGCCTTGCCCGATTTGAGATCCCTGAACTTCTCGGCATATTCACGGCGCAGCTGATGACGCATCTTTGCTTCCTCGAACCGGCGTTTCTTGTCGTCCGTGTTCAGATCCAGAGGCGGAACAGGGGTCGGTTTTCCGTGTTCGTCCACCGCCACCATGGTAAAATAACAGGAATTCGTATGCCGCCGCTGACCGCTGCGAACATCTTCCGCTTCAACACGGATGCCGATTTCCATCGACGTCCGGCCGGTATAGTTGACCGATGAGCGCAGCGTCACCAGTTCGCCGACGGCGATCGGTTCCTTGAACGTGACCTGATCGACCGACAGCGTGACGGCATAGTCCTGCGAATAGCGCGCGGCGCAGGAATATGCGACCCGGTCAAGCAGGCTCAGCAGCGCACCGCCATGCACCTTGCCGGAAAAATTCGCCATATCGGGCGTCATCAAGACCACCATCTCGAGCTGGCTCGGGTCGTGAGCACGATCCATCTGTAACTGTCCCTCTCTTTTATCGTATGTCGCATCGGTTTGCCGTCCCGCTCAGCAAGCGCGGCCGGTGAGTTTTGCCCGAAAGCGTTTTGCAATCAACACCGGATCACAGATCGTTTCAGACGGTGCACTTAATCGGCTGTGTTGACCTTGTGCGCGCAAGCAGCCAAAGTCGCCGGCAACCGGATACATGCCAATAACAGAAGATTTCACGATGTCACAGGTCACCCATGCCGAGGCGCATCTTCAGCGAGGGCCGTGGCCTTTCGTGACGCTGCGTCATGAAACGCGCGGCGGGCAACTGCTGGACTGGCGTGCCCGCGATCACCGCAAGGGCCTGTTCAGGCACAGGCGCGCACTGGCGGGTGTACGCGCACCCGTCTGGCAGACTGCGTTCTATAACTGGATCATGGGCCTTGTTTTCGTGATCGGCGCCTCGCTGTTCATGGCCGGCAGCGCCATGGCGCTGTTTCCGAAAATCGTTGCCGGCCTGCCGGGCTGGACGACCAATGTCACCTTCTTCATCGGTTCCATTCCGTTCACGACCGCCGCCTATCTGCAATTGTTCCAGGCCGCCAATGCCGACCAGACGGCAGCGACCGCCGGCACGCGGGTCAAGCTCTTCGGGTGGTCACCCGAAAGCCCCGGCTGGCTCAGCGCCATGACCCAGTTCATCGGCACCGTGGCCTTCAATTTCAACACGTTCGATGCCATCAACACGCCGAAGGGATGGGCGGCCCAGGACCTGGTGATCTGGGTGCCCGGCATGATCGGCTCGGTGCTGTTTCTGGTCTCGGCCTATCTCGCCTATATCGAGGTTGGCCACGCCCATTTCTCCCGCCCCCGCCGCGAACTTGGCTGGTGGATTGCGGCAATCAACCTCATCGGATGCATCGCCTTCATGATCGCGTCGACGATTGCCTATGTGCCGCGCGCCGGAACCTCCGGCACCGTCATGAACATCTCCAACGCCAATCTCTGGCTGGGTGCGTTCTGTTTCGCCCTCGCGGCCGCCCTCAGCATGCGCGAAGCCCGCCATGCGGGAAACAATGCTGCGGTCTGAAACCTACTGGTGGACGACGACGATACCGAGCATCATGGTGGTGATGGTGAAATAGAGCAGAAGCCCGGTCAAGTCGACAATCGTGGTCAGGGCCGGGCCGGACACGACGGCCGGGTCCTGCTTCACCGCAATGGCCCCGAGCGGCAGCAATGCGCCGATCAGCGTGGCCGAGACCACCTGAGCGGCCAGCGCAACGGCAATCGCCAGCCCGATGCCCGAAAGTGTCAGCCCCTCCGGCACGTCGGCGACATTGGAGATCAGCACCACCTTGAGGAAGGCAAAGGCAAACAGCATCGCCGCCATCATCAACGATACCCGCATTTCCCGCCACATGATCGAAACGGCCTGGCTCCAGCGAATACTGCCGGTGGTCAGGACACGGGTGACGAGACTTGCCGACTGGGTGCCGACATTACCGCCGGTATCGGCAACCATCGGCATGTAGAGCGCGAGGATCACCAGCGCATCGAGCGCGCTTTCGTAGATATGGACGACATAGCCCGCGGCAAGACCGGCGATTGCCAGCCCCAGCACCCAGGGGAAGCGGCGGCGGAAATCCGACCATACGGAATGTTCGAAATAATCATCATTGACCGCGCCGGAAAGGCCGACAAAAACCTGGGCGTCTTCCTGAAGCGTATCCACCATGAAGCGGCTGGCTGTTGCGCCTTCCACGGTGCCGACAAGCCGGTTTTGCGGGTCCACGACCGGCATGAAATCACAGTCGCCCTCAACCATCTCGTGGGCCACGGATTCGGCGGACCGGCCGGATTGCGCCACCGGACCGTCAGTCCGTGCGACCTTGCCGACGGGTTCATCCGCCGGATGGCGCAAACAGTCATGCAGGCAGACGACACCGGCAAAAAGCCCCTGCGCATCACGAATGCAGGCCATCGTCGTGTGCCTGCCTGCCCTCTTGGAGAAAAGCTTCACGGCCTCGCCGCAGCTCGTATCCGGCTTCAGCATCAGCGGTGAGGTATCGGTTATCCGCGCCAGCGGCGTCAGAGGAGCGCCCAGTTCAAAATCACCAGCTGTTGCATCCGTCACGGCAGAGGTCCTTTCAGTTTTCCCTCATGAAACAAAGCCGTTTGAAACCTTGATGACGGTTTACCCAACAGGTGTGAACGACCCGCCGCCAAGGCTGGACTTCATTTCGCTTGTCTGCATACTGAGCCTGCGTGAAGGGGATGACACATGGCGCGCCTGCAACGCAAACAGGCATGACATACCCACTTTTCTGCTGATACTGACCCTTTGCAATCCGGCGCGTTCCTCATGGATGACATGTCACAGCTTCCCGATCAACCCGGCAACCGGCGTGCCGAGGCGCGTTTCATCATTCTGGCCGTAGCCGCGGGCATTCTGACCGGAACCGTCGGGTCGTTCTTCCATCTCGTCATCGACAAACTGCTGCGATGGCCGGAAGTGCTGGCGCACCATCTGGACGGCGCGGTTCTGGTCGCGGCCGCCGCGGTCATCACCATGTGCATCACCCTTGCCTCGGTTTATATCGTGCGCCGTTATGCGCCCGAGGCGGGCGGCAGCGGCGTGCAGGAAATCGAAGGCGCGATGAGCAACCTGCGCACCGTGCATTGGCGCAGGGTTCTTCCGGTGAAATTCCTGACCGGTATTGCCGCATTGTCGTCAGGGCTTGTGCTCGGTCGCGAAGGGCCGACGATCCATATCGGGGCGTCGCTTTCGGCAGCAATCACCGGTTTTTTCAAGGTTTCCGATGTCGAGCGGCGCGGGCTTCTGGGCGCCGGGGCTGCGGCAGGGCTTGCCTGCGCCTTCAACGCGCCGCTGGCGGCCGTGCTGTTCATCATCGAGGAAACCCACAGCCAGTTCCCCTACACATTCCGCACCTATATGGGCGTTATCGCCGCCGCCTTCTTTTCAACCGTGATGACAGAGGTCATCGGCGGCACGGCACCGGATTTCTCGATGTCGGTTCCCGCCCCCGCGCTCGCCCTTCTGCCGGCATTCGTGCTGCTTGGATGTGTTCTGGGGGCCGTCGGCGTCAGTCTCAATGCCGCGCTCATGGCCGTGAGCGGCTTCGTCATACGCATGCACAAACACGTGCCCTTCCTGATGCCGGCGCTGATCGGCCTTGCCGTCGGGGCAATGTTCATCCTGTTTCCGCGCGCCGTCACGGGCGGCGAGAACGTGATCGTCATGATGGCGCGCGAACATCTGGCGCTGAGCGCCCTTCTGGGGCTTGCAGTGCTGCGTTACATCAGCATGGTGGCCAGCTATTCCACGGGCACGCCGGGCGGCATTTTCGCGCCGATGCTGGCGCTCGCCATCTGTATCGGCCTTGCCTTCGGCACTTCGCTTGAAGGTCTGCTGCCTGCCGGAACCGCCGTGCCGCTCGCCTTCGGGATTGCGGCCATGGGCGGCCTGTTTTCTGCCTCCGTGCGCGCTCCGATTGTCGGCGTGGCGCTGACGCTGGAACTCACCGGCGCCTATACGATGACCATGCCGTTGATCGCCACCTGCCTAACGGCCAACCTGATCGCCCAGTGGCTCGGCGGCCATCCGATCTACGAGCAGCTTCTGGAACGCACCCTTGCACAGGCCGGCGTCCATCCCGAGCGCATGCCGAAAAAACGTTCGGGCACCGGTATTGCCTGAGGCAGGCCTCTGGCCGAAGCGTCAGGCGTCGTAAGCGACACGAAAGCCGACATTGCTGGCCGCGCTATCCGGGGTGAGCGCCATGCGCGCGGCAATCCTGTAGCGATAGCAATAGGAAATATGGCAGAGGAAAGAGCCGCCCTTCAAGAGCCGCTCGTCGGCGGCCACCGCATCGGCATTGCGCTTCTTGGCATGGCGTGACAGCGAGCGGATGCGATAGGGATCGGCCGTCCATTCCCAGACATTGCCGGCCATATTGTAGAAACCGCCCTCATTGGGCTCGAAGGAGCGCGCCGGGGCTGTCGCCATATAGCCATCGGCCATCGTATTGTGATGCGGAAACTGTCCCTGCCAGATGTTGCAGAAGATGGTCTCGTCGTCCGGTTCGGCATTGCCCCAGGTGAACTTGCGGCCACGCACGCCGCCATGGGCCGCCCGCTCCCATTCCGCCTCGCTCGGCAACCGACCGCCGACCCATTCGGCGAAAGCCTGCGCATCGGCAAGGGAAATCTGGGTCACGGGATGGTCGAGCCTATCATCGGTGTTGCTGCCCGGCCCCTCGGGCTGGTGCCAGTACGCACCATCGATACGCACCCACCAGGGCGTCGAAGGCGCATTTCCGTTCACATCGCTATCCGGCGGCAAAAGCCCGGCAAACACCGCCGACCAGCCGAAACGCTCCGCCTCGCTGACATAGCCTTTCGCAGCCACGAAATCGGCAAAGCGGCGAACGGTCACCGCCTCGGCCTCAAGATGAAATGGATTGAGCTTGACGCTGCGCGCCGGGCCTTCGCCATCAAGCGGAATTTCAGGCTTGTCGGTGCCGACATGGCTGCGCCCGCCGGGAATGAAAATCGGATCTGCCCGTTGGCCCGCCGTTACCGGCGCGTCACGCACCGTTGCGGCAGCAGCCGGCGGCGGCTGCGAGGCATTTCGAGAAACGGCGCAACAACTGCCCTTTACCGCATCCGTCATCATCTCTCCCTTCACAGAACCAGACTTCATCCGCCCCGGTTACATTGAAGCGATTTCTAGAACTTTTTGATCTGGATGAAAACCGTCTGCCCGGAAGACCTCGAAACTCAGATCGGTGCATTCATCGAACATTACAACAACCGCCGAAACCATGAGAGCTTCGACAATCTCACGCCGCCGTCCCGGAGCTGGCAGAAACCGTGCGCCAGTCCGGACGCGTCTTGGCCGACTCGTTACAGCCAGTGGTTCTGTCATCCATCGGGATGCCGAACCGCTGCCCTGGGCCATGGCTGATCTGCGGGTCGCGGAGAATGACAACGGTGTGGTCGATGACCTCCTCCTCATGGCCTTCCTGCCAGACATGGCCAATGGGATCCCCGGTAAAGGCGCCTTGCGTGATCGGGCCCTGCGTTGCGCCCTCGATCGTGATATAAGCGCTTGTGGGCATGGGGTATTCCTGCCTGTTCTCGAGACGTCTGCCGGTGCTGTCGCCCAACATGCAAAAACCGGCAGGCGTCTTTCGTTTCCTTGCTTTCAATTGCCGCGGCACCGTGCCGTCGACAGGCTCAAGCCCGTCAGCGTCAAAGCGCGGCGAACAAGCTCTATCGTGCATGAACTATGCCCTAGACGATTAATTTGAATCGAAAGACCACAGAAAACTGATTTTAAAAGGGGGTTTTTGTCGCCAAGGGCAACATGCAACCAAAATGAACGATTACTTATGCAGGTGCGCCCAGGACGCTTCCACCCAAAATGGTCGGGACAGGCACGGACATAACGTTATTTTTTTACATAACCTATTGATAAAAAAGAAGCTTCCTAGCCAATTTGAAGTTCCCACCATTGAGTACGAAAAATTCCTCTTTGATTCAAAATGTTGGCGTGCACCATTTTCCGAATTTCTCCAGTCTTCGGAAAAGCTCCGGGTCCCATTCCCTGACACTGGCGCCTTCGGCCGCCCGTTCGAGGCGGATGGCCTGATCGGCGGTGATCGCGGTAAAGCCGGATGCCGCCAGCATCTCCAGTGTTGCAAGCTCCAGAAAGGCGCGCATGCGCGGTGACGGGGCCTGTCGGTAGTTCTGATCCCATTCGCTGGCCTTCGCCGGGTCCGCCGCCATGCACTCAAGTGTCGGCATCTCGACACCGTAACGTTCCTGTGAGATCTCATTTCCATTCGTCGGCGCCGCCTGTCCGGTGTGCCCGGCAAGCTGATCGAGCGCCGCGCGATCGTCGGCAGGCACAAGCGGCTGCCCATCAAGGAAATTGAGGTCCGCAAGCCCCGGCAGGCGCGCCAGAAAATGGCGCGTTTCTGCGGCGATGACTGTGGCTGCGGCGGAACGCCCGCATTTTTGCGCGAGCCGCGCGGCAATCACATGTCCGCCGATCCAGAAAGGCAGCGACTGAAGCGTACGCTCCAGCCGTTTGGCCAGTGCCGGATCATCAGGATTGTCGCGCAAGGTCGTTTCGTAGCGCTCGACGCTTTCAATGGAGACCGGCGGAACGATCGTGTTCTGCCCTTCCTTGAGCGGCGGTGGCGCGGTCACGTCGAGCCAGGTCACATGGCGGCGCAAAAGGTAGGAAACGGGAGCTGCCGGATCGAGATCGAACAGCAGGTCGGCAAGCTCTCCGGTCTGGCGGCGCAGCAGCCGGAAATCGACCGTCGTTGAAGGAGGAGGCTCGACCTGTCTGGCCTCCGCTGTTTTGCCATTGGTCTGGGAATTCGGCTCAGGTCGGGCTTTGGCACTCGCGCCGTGGTCCCCGGCCTCCCCATCCGCATCATGGGCCAGCCGGTCGAGAAAGCCCGAAATCACCCGCGACTGTCCAGCTTCCTGAAGCTCGTCATTTCCGCCGAGAAGCCGGAGGTTGGCGGTCAGTTCCTCGGCCAATATACCGGCCGGCCCGGGAGGGCCGTCTTTCAGCAAGAACCCCAGCAGCCGCGTCAGAACCGATTGGAACTGTGCTTTCTTCTCGGGCCGCCGCAAGGATTTCGGCAGGGCCAGAAAGGCGTTCAGCCCGTCAAGACAGACAAACAGGCCCTCACGGTCGCGGGTTGCGAACCGCGCCATGCAGATCGCTTCGATCAGCCGGATATCCTTGGCATTGCGGGCGAGAAGTCTTGACGCCGCTTCCTCGACCTCCTGCCAGTCGACCGATGCCTGACTGGGCGTGCCACGCCGGATCAGCGCGTCGCCGATCACATCATAGGCGGGCAATTCCTCGATGTCGCCATCACAGGGATCTGCAAGCGTGGCATTAATCGCGTTCAGGAATCCCTCATTCGCCATCGACCTCTCCCACCCGCAATCACAGACGGGCAGGCAGAACGAGATCGGCCAGCGGGTCCTGTCGCGCCGGGTTTTTCTGCCCCTGCTGGGTGATCGTGTAGCTCGCGGTGCCACCGCCGACATCGAACTCAACCACTGTGCCATTGGAATCGTAGTTGACGATCTTGCCGGAATTCAGAAGCCTGTAGCCCGACCACGGCCCGCTGAAGGACATGGTGCGCGGCCTGCCACCGCCGCTTGGAAACAGCGTCAACACGCTTTCGGCCTTTTTCGAAAGCTCGTTCGGCCAGATAATGCGGACCGGAAAACGCGGCCCGTGCGAATAGGGCACAAGCTGGCCTTCGACATTCATCACCGAGCGACCGAAGCGTCCGGAAAGGCCCTTCGGTTCCACCGTGTAGTTCACGCCAAGCGCGCCGTCATTGCCGAAATAGCTATCCTGCAGGGCGAGCGCCTTCTTCAACTGCACCAGGAATTCGGAATTGATGACAAGGCTTTGTCCGTCAATCACCTTCGGCTTGCCGGTTGCGTCATCAATAAACAGGCTCAGATTGTCATTGTAGAAATTCTCGATCTTTCCGTTCGGACCGAAAAAGTCGGTAAATTCCTTGAGCGGCACATCCTCCTGAGCGTCCATGGTGAACGGATAGCGCGTCGCCAGCGAAAGATTATACTCGCCGTAGACATCGTCGTTCCAGGCGCGCTGGAGTTCGTCCTTGGCCTTGTCCAGCACCACGGCCCAGCTCTGGTCGGAAATCGTCGCGAAGAACCGGCTCATCGGCTCCGGCAGGTCAACCCCCTGGCGCTCGACGACATAGATCGGGTCATCGCCTTCCAGCTTCACCCGCGCCTTGGCCTTGGCCAGCGCCATTTCGCCCGAGCGGTCTCCTGCCTGACGGACCTCCTTGAGATATTCGTAAAGTTTGGACAGCGAGGCCTCCAGGTCCTCAAGATAGCTGCCCTTGTTGTCACGGGGATCATCCAGCGCATCGAGCCGGGCAAAGGCACGATTGATGCGCATGCCCTGCTCCCGGTAAAGATCGTAGGGCTGCTTGGCATCGGCTGCCTGGTCCGGGGTCTGGGTAACGGTCTTTTCCGCGTAGATCTGCGTCTGCGCCTTCACAAGCGCGATAAGCCGGGCGAAGGGAGCATCCGGTCCGGTGATTTCCTCCAGCACGTCAACGCCCTTGTCGAGGCTGCCGAAATCGACGATATCCAACTGGTTCAGGGCATTGGTCCAGGTGTTGATGTAATTGGTCGCATAACGTTCGGCGACCTGCTTGCGGAAAGCGTCCAGGTCCTCCTGCGAATAGCTCACCGTGTCGCGTTCGCCGGCCACCCAGGCATCCTCGATGGCGACGACGGACAGCGCCTCGTTCTGCTTAACGAAAAAGTCGGTAAAGCCGGTCCTGGTGAAGAAGGGCGGGATTTCCACCGGTTCGGCATTTCCGTTCGCATTTTTCGGTTGCCGGAAAATGATATTATAGGCCGGGCCGATCTCGTTTCTGAAGTTGACGGCCGAGACAAGCTGGCTTTTGGCAAGCTGCTCGATATTGCGATAGAGGCGCAGGTCGCGCGGCACGGCGCGCAGATCCGCCTGTGCCGAGGCAACTTCGCTCTGGTTGAGAGGAACTTCGAGATTGGCGTCTTCGACGGCAAATTTGAGGTGCGTGGACAGGTCCTGCTGTGTCTGGTCGTCGCCGGTGTAGAGCGTTTGCCAGACCTCGCCGTACCATTCTTCCACCAGCGCATTGTTGCGTTTCGCGGTATCCCCAAGCATCAGGTAGATGCGCAGGTCCTCAAGGCGTTCGTCGCCGTCGCGGGTATCGTCCGCCGTCCCGAGCTCCACCACATCCGCTTCCACATAGCTTGCAAGATCGGGAAGGAAACCGTCTTGCAGCAAGGCAATGTAGGTCTTGTCGATGACCGGCCCGATTCGTCGTCCCTGCGACAGCGTCAGGAAGGACGGCACGACGCCCCAGCGGTCATAATTGCCGAAAATCGTGCCAGCAGAGCGCAGCGCATTCAGCGGCTGCAGGAAGGACCGGCCGGCGTCACCCTTGTTGGCAGCCCGATTGTCGCTGTTGGCCTTGTAGGTTTTGGCAATGCTGACGACCTCGTCCATCTTGGCGCGGTTGCTTTCATAGGCCTGCCAATAGAAACCGACGAAACCGATGAACAGAACCGAAGCCGCGGCGCCCGAAAGAATGAACCGCGCCCGTTTGGCGCGCTCCAGCCGGATATTGTCGCCGGCAAGGCCTGCCTCCTCGAAGATTACGGATTTGAGCACATTGGACGAGAAATAGTGTTTGGAGTGATCGCCATGAACGGCGAGCACGGGCGGACGGATTTCGTATTTCTGCGAGGCCGCAGTCAGCACCGCATTGAATGGCACGGCTTCCTGGCGGCAGGAGGCCATGAACACGCCGCGCACCAGCGGCGCCGTGGAGAACTTGTCCTGATGGAGGCTGGTCGTGAGAAAATCGCCGATCAGCGCCTTCAGACCGGAAAGCTGACGCGTGAATGTATAGAGCTTGCGCCGCGCCTCGGAAGAGTGCTGATCGGCAATGCGATCCAGCATCAGGTTGTTGAGACGCTCGAGAAAACCGTCATAGGCCTTTTCGAATTCCTCTACCCAGCTGTCTCCGGATTTTTCCGAATAAACCGAGAAGGTAAAACCGAATGGCTCCTCGCGTTGCGCTTTGGTCAGGCCTGAGACGAATTCGTGAAAGCCGTCGAGAAGATCGAGCTTTGTCAGAATGACGTGCACGGTATAGCGCGTACTGAGCGCTTCCGACATTTCAACCAGACGGGCATGCAGAAGTGCTGCCTTGTTTTCCCGTACTTCGGGCGAGGACTGGATAAGATCAACGAGATCAATACAGACGATCGCGCCGTTGATCGGCCTGCGGGGCCTGTATTCGTTGAGCAGGCCGAGAAATTTATCCCAGAGAAGCCGCGAAACATCGAGAATATTATCGTCCGCGCGATTGCGCTGATGGGTGAGCAACTGGCCGGCAACATCGAAGACAACGGCGTCATCGGTCACCCAGTAATCGACATCCTCGGTTTTCGTTACGGTCTTGGCGTCTTCCTGCGAGAAAAGATGCGCCAGAGGGAATTTGAGGTTGGACTCGACGATGAACGAGGTTTTCCCGGCTGAAGGAAAGCCGAGCATCACATACCAGGGCAGCGAATAGACCGAGCGTTTCCCGCGCTTGCCATCGGAGCCGATCCAGTGCCTGGCGATGGCGGACATGGCATTGCGGAAACTGCGATCGAACGCATCGACCCGCTCCTTTACCGGGTCTCGCGGGACCTTTTCCACCTTCTCCTCGACAGCGCGCTCCTGCCTGCGCCGGTGCAGGAAACCGACGAGAAGGTTATTCAACCCCCAGAAGAAAATTATCGCTATGATTGCGACCAAACGGACAGTTGTCGGTTCGAAGGGACGGTATCCGTATATCCTCAATCGAGGGCCAAAAAACCATATCAATACACATAGTCCGACAGCAATAATAAGACTTACCGAACTATATGAAGTGAATACCTTTTTTACACCTCTGAGGGAAGCTTTTATGAACTTCATGAAAAATCCAAAAATGCGGTTCACAGCCAACCTCCCTGCACTTGCATCAAAAGTACAAACTTTATTCACCTATGATATTAGAAAAATCGAATATAATTCGAACTTTATATCATAATACTAACGTGTTATGCAGCCTTATCTAATATTTTGATGAATGGTTATTGTCAACTATATACACTGCCTGTAAGGTTCGAGCTACCTATACAGGTAAACCTAATTTGGGTGGGTTCATGCAAGAATTCGCGCAGTGATGGTAATGAAATTGCCATCTCGGCAACAATGGTGGAACTGGAGAACCAAAAAAATGGCTGGAAAAGATAGCTCAGTCGCTCCCAAGGAGCGGATCAATATCCGGTATGTCCCGGCAACAGGCGACCAGCAGGAAGAGGTCGAGCTCCCGCTTCGTCTGGTCATGCTCGGCGACTATCTCGGTCATGACGATGGTTCTGCTCTGGAAGAGCGTGAAATGCTCTCCGTGGACAAGAACAGTTTCGCCTCGGTGATGAAGGAGGCCGGGCTGAAGCGCGAGATGGAGGTGAAGGATACGCTTTCCGACGACGAGGAAGCCCGTCTTCGCACCACACTCGAGTTCAAAAGCCTTGCGGATTTCTCGCCGGATGCGGTGGTGCGGCAGGTTCCGGAACTGCAGAAGCTGATCGAGCTTCGCGAAGCGCTTGTCGCACTGAAAGGCCCGCTCGGCAATATGCCGGCCTTTCGCCAGCGGCTGGAGCAGATTCTTGAAGATGAGGATGCCCGGCAGAAGCTGGTCGAAGAGTTGCAGACCATCGAAGCGCGGGAGGCTGAAAAACTGGCGGCAGAGCCAAAGCCTGACCTGCCCGGCACGCCCGAAGGCGATATCGCCGTCAAGGATGACGCGCCGAAAGACAAGAAAAGCTGAAGTCGTCCCCGTTTTCCTGAAGGAATACCGGAATGCTGTTTGAACAGCCGAATTCATCGGCGCGTAGTTCGGAGTTGAAAAACATGGCCCAATCAGGTGCTGCTCTCAAGGAAAAATCCGGCGAGACACAAAGCTTCTCGCTTCTCGACCAGATCATGGAAGAAACCCGGATCCGTCCGGACGATACGGAAAGCTATTCCATCGCGCGCAAGGGCATGGAAGCGTTCATCGCCGACATGCTTTCAAGCCGCAAGCCCGGCGAACGCATCAATCGCGTCCTCGTCGACCAGATGATCGCCCAGCTTGACGAGAAGGTTTCGCGGCAGGTGGACGAAATCATTCACGACGAGGGGTTTCAGGAGATGGAGTCTGCCTGGCGGGGGCTCAAGCTTCTGATCGACCAGACGGATTTCCGTGAAAACATCAAGATCGACCTGCTGCCGGTTTCCAAGGAGAGACTGCTGGAGGATTTCGAGACCGCGCCGGAAGTGGTGCAGTCCGGTCTCTACAAGCATGTCTATTCATCCGGCTACGGCCAGTTCGGCGGCGAGCCCGTGGGCGCGATGATCGCCAATTACGATTTCGGCCCCGGCGCCCGTGACGTCAAGTTGTTGCAGTTCGTGGCCTCGGTTGGCGCCATGGCGCATGCACCGTTCATAGCGGCCGCCTCTCCGGAGATGTTCGATGTCGACGAATTCGTCGATCTGCCGGCGCAGAAGGACCTGTTCTCGATTTATGAAGGGCCGCGCTTTCGCAAATGGATGGGGTTCCGCCAGAGCGAGGATTCCCGCTATGTCGGCCTGACCTGCCCGCGCTTCCTGCTGCGCCAGCCCTATGATGCAGAGGAAAACCCGGTCAAGAGCTTCGTCTATTCCGAAAGCGTGACCGACAATCACGAGCACTATCTGTGGGGCAATACCTCCTTCGTTCTCGCCACACGGCTGACCGAGAGTTTTGCCAAATATCGCTGGTGCCCGAACATCATCGGCCCGCAGTCGGGCGGTGCGGTCCATGATCTGCCCGTTCATGTCTACGAGGCCTTCGGGCAGCTCGAAGAAAAGATTCCGACCGAAATCCTGGTAACCGACCGGCGCGAATACGAACTTGCCGAGGAAGGCTTCATTGCGCTGACCATGCGCAAGGGATCGGACAATGCCGCCTTTTTCTCCGCCAATTCGGTGCAGAAGCCGAAAATCTTCCAGAACACCAAGGAAGGCAAGGCAGCCGAGACCAATTACAAGCTCGGCACGCAGCTTCCCTACATGATGATCATCAACCGGCTGGCGCACTATATCAAGGTGCTGCAGCGCGAGCAGATCGGCAGCTGGAAGGAGAAGGAAGACCTTGAGCGCGAGCTCAATGTCTGGCTCAAGCAGTATGTCGCCGATCAGGAAAACCCGCCGTCGGATGTGCGGTCGCGCCGTCCGCTGCGTGCGGCAAACGTCGAAGTTTCCGATGTTGAGGGCGATCCCGGCTGGTATCAGGTGACGCTGAAGGTGCGGCCGCACTTCAAATATATGGGCGCCAATTTCGAACTGTCCCTGGTGGGCAAGCTCGACAAGGAAGAATAGGCGCAATCCGGCCATGCGAAGGGACCGCGAAAGCGACATTCGGGACAGCATCGACCGCCGGTCGGCAGGCAGCCTGTTCGAGCGTCTTGTGCTGGATGAGGAGAATGTGGCGATCGAGCGCACGGAAGATGCCGCAGAGGCGACCGTGCGTTCGATCAAGCGCCACCTTATCCGCCTGCTCAATGCACGCAGCGGCGGCTCCCAGTCCGCTCCCGGTCTCGGCCTTGCGGATTTCAACGAGTCATCGATCGAATCCAATGACTTGACCCGGCACATCGCGGCCTCGATCCGCGATTGCATCAACACCTACGAGCCTCGTGTTGACGTCAAGCTTGTCGAGTGCATGCACGACGCCGATCGGCCGCTCGATCTGAAATTCCGGATCCAGGCGCTGGTGCCGGCAAAATCGCGGCAGGAACTGGTCGAAATCGATCTGCTCATGCGGGACGGACACACCACACAGATCATTTAGCGCGCGCGGCAGGAGGGCGCGCTCTGACGAAAAAGATCAACGCCAACGAAAGCCCTGACCGGCGGGGCCTGCCTGATGACAGAACAGGCAGGTCAATCGCGCGGCCGAAGGCATGTCGGAACAGTTATGTAAGAAGTTGCAGGAGCCAGAATTGGCAAACTCGGCGCGCTCACGTTATTTTCAGGACGAACTGACCTATCTGAGGGAAAGCGGTCGGTTCTTCGCTGAAAACAACCCCAAACTCGCTCGGTATCTGTCCGAACAGTCGACGGACCCCGATGTCGAACGTCTGCTTGAGGGGTTTGCGTTCCTGACCTCGCGGCTCAGGGAAAAGCTGGATGACGAACTGCCGGAACTGACGCACTCCGTCGTCAATCTTCTGCTGCCGAATTTTCTGCGACCATTTCCGTCCACCGCGATGATGAAGCTTACGCCGCAGGAAAAGGCGATCACCGAACGGCAGGTCGTGCCGACCGGTACCGTCATCCTGTCGCGCCCGGTATCCGGCACGGTCTGCCCGTTCCGCACGACGTCGGAAACCCATGTCTACCCGCTCGAAATCGCCGGGCAATATCTCGAGCGATCTCGGCAGTCGACCACGTTGCACATCGATTTCGAAACGCTGTCCGACCTGCCGCTCGGCATGATCGACCTCAGGGATCTGCGGCTGTGGTTTTCCAGCGGCGATCAAACCGCCCAGATGCTTTATCTGTGGTTCGGTCGCTATCTGAAATCGATCGAAATCACCGTCATGGGCGGTGAAGGCGGCGGGCGAACCGTGACCTTTCCGCTGAAGAACGTCCATCCCGGCGGTTTCGGGGCCAACGAGGCCATATTGCCGTCAGGCAATACGGCCTATGAAGGCTATCGCCTGCTGCAGGAATATTTCGTTTTCCCGGAAAAATTCCAGTGCTTCGACCTCATCCGTTTCGGCGAGAGCCTCGGCAATGAAAGCGGTATGACGTTTCGCCTTTCGGTTCAGTTCGAGCGGCCCTTGCCGGCCGATGTCAAGGTGCGTCCGGACACGATACAGCTTTACTGCACGCCGGCCGTCAACCTGTTCCGCCATGATGCCGAACCGATGAAGGTCGACCACCGCCGGCTTCATTATCCCCTGCGGCCGTCCTCCAATGGTGACGGCGCGAAGGCAATCTTTTCGATCGACCGGGTGGTGAGCTGGCGCTCCGAGGGCGAACCCGCAACCGGTCAGCATCTGCGCGAATACCCGGCCTTCGAATCCTTTCACCACGAGGTCGAGCGCCAGCAACACCTCACCCAGATCTATTACCGGCTCAGGCTACGCGAATCCCTGAAACAGGCCGACGCCGACCATCTCATTTCCTTTGTCCGGCACGACAATTCGACCGCCGTGCCCGACTATGAAGTGGTTTCAGCGGAACTGAGCTGCTTCAACAGCCGAGATGCACGCGAACTTGGCGGCGGCGATATCTGCGTCATGACCGAGGATACGCCCGCCTTTGTCACATTTCGCAATCTGCGCCAGCCGACAGCGCCGATCTACCCGCCGCTTGACGGGTCTCTCTACTGGACGATGATCTCCAATCTTGCCCTGAATTATGTGTCGCTTCTCAACAAGGACGCGCTTGGCGCGGTGATCGCCATCTATGATTTTCAGGCCTATGCCGACCGTCGGGCCGAGCGCACCAGCCGCCAGCGTATGGACGGCATTCGCACAATCGACACCAAACCCTTCGACAAGCTGTTTCGCGGCCAGCCCATCCGCGGGCTTCAGTCGCGCATGACCATTCGGGAGTCATGCTTTCACAGCGAAGGCGACATGTATCTGTTCGCCAGCGTGCTTGCCGAATTCTTCACCCTTTATGCCAGCATCAACTCCTTCCACGAGCTCATCGTGGAGGGCGAGGAAAACAACGAGGTTTACAAATGGCCAGCGAAGACAGGCCGGCAGCCGATCATCTGACGGACCTTCTGGTCCGCGATGCGCGCGCCTGGTCCTTCTTCCAGGCGGTCGAGCAGACGCAGCGCGTCTATGACGACGGAACGGAAGTGGGAACCCACCTGCTTCCGACCGACGAGAAGATTGTCTTTGGCGTCGACAGCCGGCTTGGTTTTCCGGTGTCCGATATCAACGATATCGTGCGCGAAGAAAAGCTGCCGGAAGACGACCGCGATGTTGACGACCGCGACAAGGCGGTCCCGACAAACGATCTCGAACGGCTTCGTATGGAAGTGACCTTTCTCGGCCTGCATGGCGCCGGCTCGCCGCTGCCCTCCTATTATCAGGAAACCATTGCCCGTTACGACGCCGAAGGCTCGCTGCTGAAGGGCTTCTTCGATTTCTTCCATAACCGGCTTGTCGGCCTGATGCACCGCACGATGCGCAAGTATCGGTACTATGTCCGCTACCGACCGGCCGCCACCGACAGTTTTTCGCAGGCCATGTTCTGCATCTTCGGGCTTGCCGACCGGGAAGCGCGGGAACAATCGCCGATCAACTGGGCCAGGCTTTTGACCTTTACCGGTCTGCTTGCCTCGCGCAACAGGTCGCCCCAGGTGGTGTCCTCGGTCGTCTCCCACGCCTTCTTCCATCCGGACGTCGAGGTTGAGGAATGGGTCCGGCGCAAGGTGGATATTCCCGCCGAGCAGCAATTCTCTCTTGGCCGCCTGAACTCGGTGCTCGGCGAAAGCGCGGTCATCGGCGAGCGGGTTCCCGACATCGCCTCGAAATTCAATGTCTACCTGAAAAACCTCGGTTTCGAGCGTTTCCAGGAATTCCTGCCCCGTGGCAGCAGCCATCAGGCGCTGAAACAGCTTATCGAGTTCATGCTGCGCGATCAGCATGCCTATGACATCAAGCTCGGTCTCGCCGCCGGAGAGGCCAAACCGCTTTGCCTGCACGGACGCGAAGAGATTTCGTCCGACGAGGTCGATGGCTATCGCTCGCATCTCGGCTGGTCTTCGTTTCTGGGAACAGGCGAAGCGAGCCGCCGCGATGTCCGCGTGACGGGGAGGCTTTGACGATGCGCCTGATCCTCGCCGTCAACAACACCATCAATCTGGAAAGCGGCATCGTCGCCACCGCCGTGTTTACCGAACGCGGCGGCACTGTCGGCTCGGCGGAGGATGCGAACTGGCGCCTTGCCGATCGCGCCGGAACCGTCAGTCCGCACCATGTCCGGATATACCTTCAGGACGGTCAGTTCTGCGCTATGCCCGAAAATGACGAGGGCATGGTCATCAACGGCTCCTCGCGCCCTCTGCCCAGAGGCGCTGCGTTTTCGATTTCCGATGGTGACCGCTGGAGGGTCGGCGATTTCGACGTTTCCGTCTATCTCGCTGCCGACGAGGCCGGAGAAAAGAGCAGCGCCGAGAGCTTCCAGGGCTGGGAGGACCGCTTTTCTGCGGTCGAGACCATCATTCCCGGAACGCTCAAGGGCGAAAGCCGCGATGAGCACATCGACGCTGCGGCACTGCTCGCCGATGCCTCTGCCGCTGACGACGGCAGAAACGACTTTTTCGAACTTGACGAAACCGACATCGATGAGGGGATCGACCCGGTTACGCATCTCGACCGAACCGCCAGCAATGAAACGGATTTGTCGAACGACCCGGTTGTTCTGTTTGACAGCGAACGAGGAATGAGAGCCATGCCCGATAAAAAGGATCTGATCGACGACCTGAATATCCAGCCGAAGTCGAGCAAGAAGGCACTCGGCATAGACGATCCGGCGGCGCAGAATGCGAATTTCGCAACGCCCGGCGTCCGGCAGGAAAACGGGGAACTGGAAGACTATCTCGACGAACTGGCAAACCGTTCGGTTGAAGGCGGCCTTCAGGAGATGCGCGAGCGGGAGGAATGGCCCGCTGCCGCCAGAACAGGGCAGATGGAGGACGACGAGCAGGTCGACCATGTCGTGCTCCGCCCGTTGATGCAGGCCATGGGACTGCCGGTCGCCGACATGCCGGTTCCGGAGGCCAACCGGCTTGCGCGCGAGGCGGGTGCCGCTCTAAAAACGGCGGTTTCCGGTCTGATGGCCATTCACAGCCTTCAGGGCGAAGACCGCAACAATCTCAGCGATACGCATCTGCATCCCGTCGAAGACAATCCGCTACGTCTCGACATGAGCACCGAGGAGGCGATGCGCGATCTGTTTCTGGTGCAAAGCCCGGTCCATCTGAACGCCACCGCCGCCGTCGAGGAAAGTCTTGAGCAGATCAGCGCCCATGAACAGGCGAGCCGGGTTGCAATCGATACGGCCTTGGGCGCGGTGCTGGCCGCACTGGCGCCCGACCAGCTTTCGCGTCGCTTTGCCCGCTACAAGGGCCATGCGCCGCGCGTCGGCGATCAGGACGCCTGGCACTGGCAGATGTATCGCCACTATTACGAGGAGATGAAGTCCGACCGCCAGCGCGGTCTGGCACGCATGTTCTGGGAAATTTTCCGGCAGGTTTACGACCGCGAAATGCGCAGCAAGGCGCTCGCTGGCTTGGGCGAGGAGCGTTAGGCGAATGTGTGTGCGTCGGCGTGTTGTGTGTGTTGCGTTGCTTTCCGTCGTGGCCGGATTGTCGTCATGCGGCATTCCCCAGGCCACGGGCAAGATCCTCAAGGTTATCGGCAATCCCGATATCCCCGTCGGCGACGCGACAGACCAGCCGAGCACGATCGACATGATGATCTTCGAGGAAAGGGGCGCCAACCGCGGCGATGACGGCCAGCCGCTGCCCATCGATGTCTGGGTGTTCCAGCTGTCCGATGACGGTCAATTCATGCAGTCCGATTTCGAATCGCTGACCATGGACCCGAAAGGTACGCTGAAATCGACCTATGTCGACATGACGCAGGTTCAGGTCACGCCGGACCAGTCCAAGCCCATCGAAAACATCGAACTGAAAAAGAATACGACCTTCATCGGCATCGTTGGCGGCTATGTGAACTACAGGGATGTCAACTGGCGCACGACCGTTCAGGTGAATGCGAAGGGAGAGACCTACCAGCTGTTCACCGCGATCACGCCAACAAAAATCATCACGAATCTGCACCGCTAGGCGTTACCCAGAATGGAACAAACCGAAAAATGTCATTGAGAAACCATGTTGTCTGGCGCGACGGACTTTTTCTGAAACCCCATCACTTCCAGCAACAACAGCGTTATATCGAATATCTGATCAGGACGCGGGTCGAAGGCATCGACGCCTATCAGACCGGCCTGTCGAAGGTCGAGATCAGTCCCGAGAACCTGCTGCATGGAAAGGTCGTTGTCGACAGCGCCAGCGGCGTTTTCCCCGATGGCTCGGTCCTCGACATACCCGGCGAAACCATGCCGCCGGCAGCGCTCGATGTCAGCGGCCGCAATATCGTCGACCAGCGTGTTTTTCTCGCATTGCCGCTCAGGCTCAACGGGGTGCCGGAAATCGAGGATGCCGTCCAGCCGCAATCGAACGTGCGCATGAACGCCGTGCTGCAGGAAGTGCGCGACAACGCCTCGGTCGATACCGAACCCTTCGATATCAATGTGGCGCAGTACCGCCTGCGGCTGATGCTAGAGGAAGAGGATCGCTCCTCCTATACCTGCCTGCCGGTTGCCCGCATCCGCGAGAAGCGCTCGGATGGAAGCCTCGTGCTCGACGATCGTTTCCTGCCCACCGCATCGACACTCGAGGCGACGCCGCAACTGAAAAAAACGCTTGAGGATTTCGTCGGCCTGTTACAGCAGCGAGCCCGCCAGATTGCCGAACGGCTCGGCACGCCCGGCCAGCGCGGCGTCTCGGATGTCTCGGACTTTCTCATGCTGCAAACCATAAACCGTCTGTGGCCGGAATTCAGGCACCTTGCCACGGTTCAGGGTGTTCATCCGCGTGACCTCTATCTGGTTCTGGCGAGAGCGGCAGGCGAGCTTGCGACCTTTACCCATGAAAAGCGGATGCCGGAAATGTGGCCTCCTTACCACCATGAGGAGCCGGCGATCTGCTTCGAACCGGTGATTACGTCATTGCGTCAGTCGCTGACGGCAATCTTCGAGGCCAATGCTGTCGCCTTGCCGCTCAACAAGCAGAAATACGGGGTCTACACCACGCCGGTGCACGACCGCTCGCTGCTGAAGACCGCGATTTTCGTGATTGCGGTGAAGGCGAGCGTTCAGCTGGAAAAACTGTCGCTGGAGTTTCCGGCACAGACCAAGGTGTCGTCAATCGAGAAGATCCGCGAGTTGATCCATGTGCAGTTGCCCGGCGTGGTGCTGCAACGTCTGCCGGCGCCGCCGCGCCAGTTGCCGTATCACGCGGGCTTCACCTATTTCCAGCTCGACGAAAACTCACCGGGCTGGAAATACATCGAGAACGCCAGCGGTTTCGCCTTCCACGTGACCGGCAACTTCCCCGATCTCGAAATGCAGTTCTGGGCCATCCGCAATGAGAGGGCAATGACATGAGCGATCTATCGGAGAGCGCACCGAGCGTATTCGAGCCCGGTCAGGACGACGATAACGGACGGCTGATCGAGGCCACCGAAACCCCGGAAATGAAGACGGTTTCGGCAAAGACCTACGCCCCTTCCCGCCTGTCGTTTCCGCTGCGCGGCAACAGCATCAACAGGATCGTCGATGCCAGCCAGCCATTGCTGGCGCTTCTGGCGCGCATTCCCGATGTCCGCAATTTTGAAAACATCGATCATCTTCATCACGATATCAGCGCGGAAATCGAATCCATCGAGCTGGAGCTGCATCGCGAGGGCTACGACCGGGCGACGATCCTTGCCCATCGTTATTGCCTGTGTACCGCCGTCGACGAAGCGGTCATGTGCTCGCCCTGGGGCCAGGATTCCGACTGGTCGGGGCGCAGCCTGCTGGCGCAGTACCATTCCGAGACCTGGGGCGGCGAGAAATTCTTCATCGTGCTGGCGCGACTGATGCGCGATCCGGAACGCTATATCGAGCTGATAGAGTTTCTCTACCTGCTGCTCTGCCTCGGTTTCGAAGGCAAATACAGGGTCATGCACAATGGCCGCAGCCAGCTCGAAACCGTGATCCGCGAAGTCCACAACGCCATCCGCAAGGAACGCGGCGACCCGCCGGAAGTGCTGACCTCGTTCCGCGACAAGGTCATCAGCAAGGCCCATATCATCCGCCGCCAGACACCGGTGTCGCTGATATGGCTTCTGTTTGCGTTTCTGTGCATCGGCACCTTCGCCGCCTTTTACATCAGCCTGGGGCGCTACACCGACCAGGTTATCCAGCAATTGCAGAACATTCTATGAGAACGGGGAACTGACATGGCGCGTCTGGATATCCGGGCAATCATCGAAAGGCTCAACCGGGGATCGCGGCTGGCGATCGAGGAAGCCGGCTCGCTTTGCGTGGCCCGCTATCACCGCGAAGTCACGATAGAGCATTTTCTGTTTTGCCTTCTCGGTCAGCCCGGCAACGATATCCGCGTCATATCGCAGGAGAACGGCCTTTCTCCCGATCAACTGAAAGAGGCTGTCGAAGGGCCTTTCGCGCGGCTGCGCCAGAGCGAGGCCGACCGCACGCCAACCTTTTCGCCGCTTCTCCTCGATCTGCTGCAGGACGCCTGGATCGTCGCATCGGTGCAATTGAAGGAGCCCGCAATCCGCTCCGGTGCCGTACTGATCGCCCTGCTGTCCGACGCCGGCCGCTATCTCGATTTCTCCTATTATAATCTGCTGGAGACGCTCTCCGCCGAGGATATTCTCAAGCGCTTCGAAACGCTGACGGCCGGTTCGGTCGAGACGCTGGGAACCACAGGTTCCGGCGGGCAAGCCGGCGCGGCGGAGCCCGACACATCCGACAGCGCGCTTTCCCGCTTCGGCACCAATTTCACCGAACTGGCGCGCAATGGCGGCATCGATCCGGTGTTCTGCCGTGACTCTGAAATCCGCCAGATCGTCGAAATTCTGTGCCGGCGGCGCAAGAACAACCCCATCTGCGTCGGCGAAGCCGGTGTCGGAAAGACAGCGCTGGCGGAAGGTTTCGCGCTGAAGATCGCCGAGGGCAACGTGCCTGAACCGCTCAAGGGTGTGGAGGTCTGGGGCCTCGACATCGGTTCGCTGCAGGCGGGCGCCTCGATGAAGGGCGAGTTCGAAAAGCGGCTGAAGGCCGTGATCGACGAGGTAAAGGCCAGCCCCACGCCGATTGTGCTGTTTATCGACGAGGCCCATACGCTGATTGGCGCCGGTGGTGACAAGGGCGGCTCAGATGCGGCCAACCTGCTGAAACCTGCGCTGGCGCGCGGTGAACTGAAAACCATCGCAGCCACGACATGGAGCGAATACAAGCAATATTTCGAAAAGGACCCGGCTCTGACCCGCCGGTTCCAGTTGATCAAGCTCGATGAACCGACGGTCGACGAGGCGGTGATCATCCTGCGCGGGCTGAAGGCGGCTTATGAGAAGGCGCACGGCGTCTACATCACCGAGGCGGCGCTGGATGCCGCCGCCCGCCTTTCCGCCCGCTACATTACCGGGCGGCAACTTCCCGACAAGGCGCTCGATGTGATCGACACGGCCTGCGCGCGGGTGTCTGCCGCGCGCTCGGCAAGTCCGCCCGTGCTGCAACAACATGGCGAGGAGCGCGCCGCCCTGTTGCGGGAACGCGACGGCCTGCTGCGTGACCAGACACTCGGAACGCTCACGGCCGAGCAAGACGAGCGCCTTGCAGTTATCGAGAACCGTCTGGATGCACTTGAGGACGAAATCGGCAGATTGGAGACGAAATTCTCCGAGCAGAGCGAAATTGCGGGTGCGCTGCTGGCGCAAAGACGCAGTCTCCTTGAAGCCGGCTCAGACGATGACAACGCCCCGCAGACCGACACGCACCAGCCGGATATTGCCGAAGCGACCGAGCGCTTTGGCCGCATCGACATTGCCGACCGCATGGTGCCCGTCGATGTGGGCGCTGCCGAAATTGCCGCCGTCATCGGCGACTGGACCGGCATTCCGGTCACCTCCATGGTGGCCGACGACTATCAGAAACTGCTGACGCTGGCCGAAACCATGGGACAGACGATCCTTGGCCAGGGCCATGCGTTGAAGGCGATCGAGGAACGGCTCAGGGCATCGCGTCTCGACCTGCACCGCAAGGGACAGCCGCTGGGCGTGTTCTTCCTTGCCGGACCTTCCGGTGTGGGCAAGACCGAGACGGCGCTTGAAATCGCCCGCCAGCTTTTCGGCGGCGAACAGTTCCTGACCACGATCAACATGTCGGAATATCAGGAACGCCACACCATCTCGCGCCTCATCGGCTCGCCGCCCGGCTATGTCGGTTATGGCGAGGGCGGCATTCTGACGGAAGCCATCCGCAAGAAACCCTATTCGGTCGTACTGCTCGATGAGGTCGAAAAGGCCGATGCCAATGTGCTCAATCTTTTCTACCAGGGCTTCGACAAGGGTGAGCTCGCCGATGGCGAGGGCCGCGCCATCGACTGCAAGAATGTCGTTTTTTTCCTGACCAGCAATCTCGGCTCGGACCAGATCGAAAACTGGGTGACGACGGCCGAGGACGGCAAGACGCCATCGGCCGAAACCATGGCGCGCTCGCTGCAACCGGTCTTTGCCCAGCATTTCAAACCGGCGCTGCTCGCGCGCATGCAGCCGATCGTCTACCTGCCGCTTTCCGAAGCGATCATGGCTGAAATCGTCGACATGAAACTCGGCGGACTGAAGGAACTGCTTGCCGACAGCCAGCGTATTGCCCTGACGGTCACCGACAATGCCGCAGCGCGCATCCGCTCCATGTGCGGTTTTTCGACCAATGGCGCGCGCTTCGTCGACCAGATCATCCAGCGCCAATTGCTGCCGACCATTTCGCTCGAAATTCTGGAGGCCGGGCAACAGGGCATCGCGCTCGGCGCCATCATCGTCGATCATGACGAGGCGCACGGTTTCTCGTTTGAAACCATTGCGCGGACGGAATCACGCGAAAAAACGCCGCAACTGGCGGACGGTGGCTGACGATGAGCGCTGCGGCCGGCGACATGACTGAGACAGGCTTGCGCATGATGAGGGCGCGCAGCGAAAGCCAATTGCGCTTTCGGTTTGTTGAAGCCGTCCTGGAAATTCAACCTGCCAACGGCGTTGCGATCTACGCCGTGGATGCCAGCGGTCGCGCGCTCAATCCTCTCGCCAGTGAAAACACGTTTCCGACAGACCGATTGCCGCCGTTTCCCCTTGGGTTCGACAAAAGGCCGCCGGCTGCCATTGCCGCCTTGCAGCGCCAGAGCGCATATCGCCACGGGCAGACGACTTTCAACGACGATGAAGCCCTGAGAAACCGCCTGTTCGGGGCCAATGGCCGCCTGCTCGCTTTCCGCCTGGCGGCCAGCCAAACCGAAGATGCCGGCAGCGGGCTTCGCCCCGGAAACGGTGTCGCTTTTTTCAACGTCGGCATTCTTCCGGACAACGGCTTTGCCGAAAATGCGAATGTTCTTTCCCACCTGTTTCAAACCTTTGTTGCACTGCATCCGCTGGTCGAGGCCTTTGAACAGCGCGCCAGCGATCAGACCCGCAAAAACGCCGAGGAAGGCTGGAAGAGGATTGATGACGCCCTTTCGGAAAGGTTGGTCGGACAGTCACCACAGATGGGCAAGCTGCGCAGCCAGATCGCGCGTTGTGCCGGACGCGACTACGCCGTGCTGCTGGAAGGCGAGACCGGAACCGGAAAGGAACTGGCCGCCCGCGCGCTGCATCGTCTGTCGCCCCGCAAGGCAAAGGCTTTCGTCGCCGAAAACTGCGCCGCGATACCGGAAAGCCTGATGGAAAGCGAACTGTTCGGCTACGAGAAAGGCGCGTTCACCGGCGCGGAAAAAGCCCGCGCGGGACTGATCAAGAAAGCAGATGGCGGCACGCTGTTTCTTGACGAAATCGGCGACCTGCCACCGGCCCTTCAGGCCAAGCTGTTGCGGGTGCTTCAGGAACGAAAGCTGCGCCCACTTGGCGCCGACACCGAGCATGATGTCGACTTCCGGCTGATCACCGCCACGCACCGCGATCTCAGGGCAGCTGTCGGTGAGGGAACATTTCGCGCCGACCTCTACCACCGCATCGCCCAGCTTGCGATCAAGCTTCCGCCATTGCGCGACCGCGAGGGCGATATCGCCTATCTCGCCCAGTATTTTCTCGCCGAGATCGCCGCCCGCGAGGACGAGCCGGTGAAGGCGTTCACCGACGAGGCGATGGCCGAACTGCAGACCCATTCCTTCCCCGGCAATGTGCGCGAACTGCAGAATTTTCTGCTCCGCTGCGTGCTGCTGGCCCGCGACGAGGCCGAGATCTCTCTGGCACAGGTGCGCGAGGCGCATGCTTCGCTGCTTGCCGGGGCTGCCCCTGCGACCGTCGAGCCCCCCGATGACGCAAACGTCGATCAAGGCGGGCTTAGGGAAATGGTCGGCAAGGCCGAGGCCGATATCCTTGCGCGTTGCTTTCGCCGCTTCCACGGAAATCAGGCCGACATGGCGCAAGCTCTCGACGTTCCGCGCCGGACCCTGTCACGAAAGCTGGCGCGCTACGGCATCTGCGCCGGTGACGAGCGCATAACCGAAACGCATAGGGAAGAGGTCTGAGCGATGACCGCCACAAACACGAGGTTTTATATGAAGACGCCGGTTCTGCTCTCCCTGATGAGCGGTCTTCTGCTTGCCGCGCACCCGGCAGCGGCCGACACCGTGGCCGTGCCAAAGGCGGGGCTCGATACCTGCCTGCAAACCATCGACCGGCTGAACCGGCTCGATTGTTTCGACAAGCTGTTGGGCACGCCGATGTCGGTGCTTTCCGGCGGAACGTCATCAGTTGGTTCTCCCGCGCCGTCTTCGCAGGAAAAACCGCCGATCGCCGTGCTCGCTCATGCGATGGAGCAGGCGCGCAAAGCTGGCGATGACGGCTGGCAGTTCCGCTATTCCCGCGTCGGCTCCGACGATTTGCTGACCTTGCCCGAGCTGATGGCCGAAGCCGCCGCAGCCCCCACGGCCCCACCGCCGCCGCTGGCCGAAGAGGACGCACTGCCGGAAAAAAGCGCAGCCATATACGCGGCGCAAAACCCCGGCGACCTGCTTCAGCCGGGAACCGCAAACGTCTACCTGACCATGCCCGAAACGCCGCCTTCGGACGCAACCGACCCCGCCGACCGCGCCATCCTGATGTTGTCATGCGAGGCCAATATCACCACCGCGCGCATCATCCTGCCGCAATCTCTTTCGCTGGGCCCTCACACCATCGAGATCAGGACGGCAAGCGGTCGGCCGGAAACCGAAACCTGGCAGGCCGTCGCCGATGGCACCGTGCTGATGAACGCCCGCGGCCTCACCAGCATCGCCGACATCACACAATGGCGCGCCGCCCCGCGCATCCAGATGTCACTCGGCATCGGCAATGAAAACCGCGCCCTGCTGTTCGAAATGGAAAACCTCGCCGAAATGCTGCCGCCACTACGTCGCGCCTGCCAGTGGTGATCTCGTATGCATCGGCACACCAAGGGAATAATACCGGATAGAGTATTTTCTCCTATGGAGAAGAAGTCCGCGCGGCATAGCCATAGCTATGACGAAGGGTTTCAACAAAGTGGATGGCCGGTTTCGGCAAACCCGCAAGGGCGGCATTCCATGATCTCCAGATCATGGAATGAACACGCCCGCGATTTAGTCGGTTCAGCGCGTCAAGCGCGCTGAACTGGGCGGCATGAATTCGCGCCATTGCCGGCGGTCTTGGCGCAGATTCCTTGCCGCAGAACGATTCCGTATAAACCTGAAGGGCTCTAAGCTATGGCTATAGACAGAATACGGAAAGACGGCGACCGTCCTTTGCTATCTGCGCGAGAACTCGAATGCCTCAAATGGGCAGCGGAGGGGAAAACTGAGTGGGAAATCGCTCAGATACTTACCATCTCGGAAAGCACTGTAGACAAACACCTCACCTCGGTAAACAAAAAGCTAGGCGTACACAGCCGGCCCCACGCGGTGGCAGAAGCATTTCGGCGCGCCCTCATCCACTAGAAAATACGCACTACAAACACCACCGCTAAATATTTTCTCGGACTAATTAGTGAGGAGCAATTACGAGTAAATCATTGCTTACATAGCCTTAAAAAATACGGTTTATATTGTATTAGACAGCAACACTCCCAAATTTCCAGACATCATGGAGCGACCTCGAGGAGGGTTCTGGAGAAGAGGCCGACGAGTTCGACACAGAAAATGCTGTTCATCATATCGCGATGCGTGACGAACGAGTGGTCGGGTACAGCGCTCATCAATCTCCACCAAAAGGGGGCAAATTTTTCTGAAGGACCACACTGACCTCCGCTCTGCTTGTTTTCCTGCCAGTGAGCATCGTCGCGCTCTAACTATGAGCTTTCAGGCGGTTGTCCATTCGCAGCAGACCGCGGAGACTGGGGTTACCAGGCTTCAGCACTCACCGGAGGCTCCGAATGAATATCCACAACAATGCCCAACTGGCCCGCTGCGTCGAGAGGAGATGGCCGTTGCCGTTCTCTCTGGCGCGCTCACGCACCACTGCGAGATCATAGAAACCAGAACCGAATCCCGGCGCGTCAGAAACCATTCTCAAAGCTAAAGCCGAAGAAAACCAAAGAAACCGTACACGCAGGTCTTTTGCGCCAAATTGATGGCTCGGTCCTGCGCACGCTGATCGGCGTGTGCAACCGAAAAGAGGGTCCCATTGTAACGCCAATTGACAGCGGCTGTCGCGGCGCTCGAAAGGATCGAAATCAGAACAAAAATTATAAACCCAACCGAAAACGGTAAACCAAATGAGGTTTCCGGGGCCAAGAAACTCAATAACGATGTGAAATGATTTTAGAAAATGGTCGGGGTGGCGGGATTCGAACCCACGACCCCTTGACCCCCAGTCAAGTGCGCTACCGGGCTGCGCTACACCCCGACCAGCCATAACGGCCCGTTCCCATTAGACTTTCGGGTTTCTGCGCGCAAGAGGGAAATTGGGTTTCTTGAACAAAAACGGAAAAATAGCCTTGAAAGATCGGCAACGGGAACGGAAATACCGCGCCTGCCGAACGATATGTCCTGAACTCTAACGCTCTCCAGACGCCTTGCGCGCCTTGAGGCGCAGCGATCCGGCCTTGACCAGAATCGCGCGGATTGTGCCGGTCCTCTTCTCTTCCGGCTGGTCGAAAACCTCGGGCGGAATTTCGACGCCGCGTGCGGCCGCGCTTTCAATAACAGCCGACCGGAATGTGCCTTCGCGCGCGATGAGCGTGCGAAAGGTGTGTTCATCCAGCGTCAAAAGCGTGCAATCCGTGACTGCCGTAACCTGGATCGACCGGCGCCACCGGGCGAGCACGGCGAACTGGCCGAACAGATCGCCCTCCGTCAGCCTTATCTTCACACCGTCGGTCACGACATTCACCGTGCCTGCGGCAATGAACCAGACTTCGCGGGCCGAACTTTCCTTCCGCAATATCTGCTGGCCGGGAGCGGCATAGACAATGCGGACCTTCTTGCCCAGCAGCTTGCGCTCCTTCTCGCTGAAATCGGCAAATGCGGCAAATCCGTCGATCGTGACGGATTTCTGTTGTCTGAGATCGAGAACGGGCCTGCCCTTCAGCCGCGCCCGACGCCTGTCGATGTCCGCACCGAGGGTGGATCGCAGTTCTGGCCCGATCAGCCCGTCTTCCACCAGCGCTTCATACTCGCCTTCCTCAAGCTGCAATGTGGTCCGCCGGATCAGCCGCCGTTCCAGCGCCTCCGCATAGCCGGGGAACTGAAGGCGCAGGCTTTCCAGTTCCTGACGGGCCTCATCAAGACGACGGTTCAGCAATTCGTGCAGCAGATCGGCAATGCGCCGCCCATGGATGCGGCGAATGCGGTCATCTATGAACAGCGCCAAGCGCGGCAGCACCATTCCATAAAACACCAGAACGTCAAACCGGTCTTCCACGATGCGGGCAAGCGGCCGCGTGATGCCAAGGTAATTGTGCAGCAAGGTGGCAACCCGAAACCGCAGGCCGGTGACATAGGTCTGACGCGCCGCCGTCCGGTAGCCGGCACGTCCGCCTGTCCGCGTTGCCTCGATGATCCTGTCCGCGCCGATCACAAGACGTTCGGCCAGATCGGCGGAAATCACCTGATTGCGATATTCATCAAGGACGGTATCGCGCTCATGCGCGGCAAGGGCCACAAGGCCCAGCGTGACGCGGTCCCTGTCCTGAAGCTGTTCCGTGGCGTCGGTCTTCGAGACGGCGTCATCGACACGCTCGGCAAACTGCTTGGCTTCGTCGCGCACAATCTCGCGCGTCAGGCCAAGATCGCGCGCGGTCTCGGCAACGCGCTCGCGCACACTCTGCAACGCCACGGCAATCACCTGATTGGAGAGCGCGACATCCAGCGGGCTCAGTTGGTCAAGCCGCAGCTTCCTGATGATCCAGCGCAGCGTCGTGCCCTGCACGATCAGGGTGAAAAGGGTAAAGCCGGTGGCAATCAGCCCGACCTGATGTTTGACATCGGGCGGCACGAACCGGTTCTCGGTCACCGCCAGCGCCAGCGCCAGGGTGACGGCACCACGCAGACCGCCCCACAGGATCGCCACGCTGTAGGGGCGCTCCATCTGCGGAGAAAGCCTGAAATGGGTGAGGACCGGCAATACGCCGAAGAGGATGAGCGCGCGGGCGGCAAGCGCCGCGACAACCACGATCCCGATCAGCAGAACGTCATAAAGAACGAATTCCGACAGCAGCTTCGGGATCAGGATGGCCGCCAGAATGAAGATCAGTGACCCGGCCCAGTGAGCAATCAGATCCCATGTGGCGCGCATCTGCAGGTTCAGCGCCGGTGTGAAACGGGCCGTCATATGCAGGTTGATGGTCAGGCCTGCCGCGACCACGGCAATCACGCCCGACGCAGACAGCTGCTCGGCCAGCAGGAAGGTGAGCGGCGGAACCGCCATTGATACAGACAGCTGCCCGCGCGGAAAATCCGGCATGCGGGCGATCACCTCAACCCCGATCCGGCCGAAGGCAATGCCGATCAGGCCGCCCACCCCGGCAATCCACGGAAAGGTCAGCAGTGTGGGGCCGATTTCAGGATTGGCGACATTGACGGTCACAAAGCCCAGAAACAGTGAAAACAGGGCGATGGCCGCCGCGTCATTGAGCAGGCTTTCGCCTTCGACAATCCGTGCCAGCCGCTGGGGCGACGGCGTCGCCTTGAAAATCGAGACGACGGCGGAGGGATCGGTGGTCGAAACGATCGCGCCGATCAGCAGGCAGCCGGCAAGCGGCAGGCCGGCCACCGGATAAAGTGCAAAGCCGACGGCGAGCATTGCCACAAACACCGCAAAGACGGCCAGCACCAGGATCGGCACCCAGTCATCGAGCATGCGCCTGATGTCGATATTGAGCGCCACCTGAAACACCAGCAGCGGCAGAAACACATTCAGAAAGAAACTCGCCCGGATCGGGAGGTTGAGGATGCCGAGCGCCAGCGGGTTGAGCGCATTGGTCAGGTTCGTCTGCCAGAAGAAGGTGGCGGCGACGCCGATGCCGATGCCCATACCGGCAAGGATCACCGAATAAGGCAGCCGCAGACGCGCGGCCAGCGGTTCGCTCAAACCAATGACCGCGAAGATGCCTGCTGCTATGGCGACAAGTATCGCGAGATCCACCCCGCACTCCCTTTCCCGAACGCACGACCCGACCGAAGTCACGGCCTTACCGAAGCCATGAACGATTTCAGCTTCTTCCTTAGCCGAAATCAGGCGTGCGAGTCAGCAATCGCCGCATGTTTTTGACATGCGGATTGAAGGAAGCTGCGGAAATTCAGAACAGGAAAGAAAACCCAATCGCCGGAAGAGCGATCAACAGGACGATAAAGACCGCGGCCCAGAATCCGTAGCGATTGGCCGGTCTGGTCGGCATTGTACAGGCTGTACAAAATGCCTGACCGAAACGAAGGTGGTGTCCGCAAAACTTGCAATGGAAAAGCCGCATTTCGCTGCGTCCTTCTGTAAGGCATCAACGTCAATGACCACAACGGCCAGACAAAAGGGCTTGGCTTCAGGCGCTTTTCGCTTCTTCTGGACGAGGTCGCGTCATGCATACTGACGCAATGCAGCATAAAAATGCCGATCAAATATTAGCATAAACTCATCTAAACAGAATTTATCGCATAATTTTGACATTTGACAAGACGGCGTTTTGCACTGCAGCGCAAACACCGCGGTATATTTGATCGAAAAAAGCCCGTCCTACCCAACGGGCCGCGGCCTATCCGTTGCGGATGGCGTGGTGATATTTGCGGTAGATTTCGTGCAGATCGACGCTCGGTTCGGGCGTTTCGATCCGCATATCGACAAGGGCCTGATGGATGATGTTGGCCGCAGCCAGATTGCGAAACCATTTCCGGTTTGCCGGCAGCACATACCAGGGGGCGTATTCGGTCGAGCACTTCGACAACATGTCTTCATAGGCGGCGATATATTCATCCCAGCGTTCGCGTTCGGAATAATCCGAACCGGAAATCTTCCACTGACGCTCCTTGTCTTCCAGACGCTTTTCGAAGCGGTCCAGCTGTTCGTCCCTGGAAATATAGAGGAAGAACTTGACGATACTCACGCCGTTTTCGCTGAGGAATTCCTCGAAATGATTGATCTGGCGATAGCGTTTCGACCAGTCATGTTCCGGCACAAGATTGTGGACGCGCGCCACCAGAACGTCTTCATAATGCGAGCGGTTGAAAACCCCGACCTGCCCCATGGCCGGCGTGCGCTGATGCACGCGCCACAGGAAATCATGTGCCTTTTCGATTTCCGTCGGCTGCTTGAAGCTTGCAACATAGGTGCCCTGCGGGTTCATCGCCCGGATCACATGCCAGCACACACCGTCCTTGCCGGCGGCATCAATGCCCTGCAGCACGATCAGAAGGGCATGTTTCTTCTCGGCGTAAAGCTTCTCCTGCAACGGCGTGATCTCATCAAGAACCTCAGCCAGCGCGTCCTTGCCGGCCGCCTTGTTCCTGATATCGCCGTGAAAGGACGGGTCGATATCCGCCAGCTTGACGGAACTTCCCGGTTTGATCATCAGCTTTTCGCCAAAATCCATCAGCACACCTCCCTTGCATTCCCTGTCAAGTCTAGCGGAACAACCGTTTATTGACCACGTCGATGGACATTGCCCGCCGGGCACTGCGGTTTTCGAGCACATGGTCAATGCCGATCCTGACGAGCCCGATAATGAACAGCCAGACAATCAGGTAAACCCACACGAGGCCGATAAGTTTCCAGGGAATTTGCGGAACGAGAATGCCGAAGCCGCACATCAGCACCGCCACAAGCTGGGTCGCAACAATGGCGATGACCAGCGGCTTTGCCGGATAGGGCCGCTTCATGAACCAGTTTTCCTTGCGGCTGACCAGCATCAGAAGGTGCCCGCCGGCCACCAGTTGCAGGAACATCATCGATTGCAGATGCGACTGGTCCGTCAGACCAAGCCCCAGCCAGCGGGCCGGTTCCGACAGCACCTCCATGCCCATCAGCAGCAGACCGAATGACTGGACGATGGACGCAAAGCCGAGAACCGCGGAAACGGTCAGCAGATGCGGCATGCGCCATCGGATCGGCTGATCGGACACGCTGGTGTTGTCATAGGCCACCGTCATGATCGGAATATCGTCCAGCAGCGACATCAGCACGATCATGATCGGCGTCAGCGGCTGAACGCCGAGGAAGATGGTCGAGAGCACCACGAGAAACATGATGTCCATGGTCAGCGCCACCCGATAGATCGTGTAGCTGGTGATCCGCCCGAAAATCCGCCGGGCCTCGTCGACGGCGTTCTGGATCACCGAAAGGCCGGGCGCCGTCAGGATCAGCGCCGCTGCACTGCGGGCGGCATCGGTCGCACCGGAAACCGCAATGCCGCAATCGGCCTGTTTCAGCGCCGGCGCATCATTGACGCCGTCACCGGTCATGGCCACCAGATGGCCGTTTTTCTGGAACGTCTTGACGATGGCATATTTATGCTCGGGAAACACGCGGGCAAAACCATCCGCCGTCAATATCCGGTTGGCGATAGAACCGGGCACATTGTCCGGGTCCATGTCTTTCGGAAACACTTCCGCTGCCGGCAATATATTGGTGCCGAGGCCGAGCTGACGCGCGGTTTCCTTTGCAATCGCGGTATCGTCGCCGGTGATCATCTTCACCTCGACGCCCTTGGCCCGGACATTCTCGATCGTCTGTTTCGAATCGTCGCGCGGCGGATCGAACATCGGCAGGATGCCGAGAAGTTTCCAGCTTGCACCGCCATCATCGGACCGGGCAACGGCCAGCGCACGATAGCCCTTCGCGCCCAGTTCAGCGACATGCGCATCGACCTCATCGGCCACCGCCTGCTCCGCCCCGGCCAGCAGGACGATGGCATGCGGCGCGCCCTTCGATGTCAGGAAGGCCGCGCCGTCCGGCCCCGTCACCGCCGCTTCGGTCCGTTTGGACACCGGATCGAACGGCGTGAACTTGCCGATCGCGTATTGATCAAGAACCGACCTGTCGGCAAGCGCACCGATTACCGCACCATCGATCGCATCGCCATCCTCGGCGCGCGACGCCAGAGCGCCTGCCAGCACGATGCCCGCCGCATCGGCACCGCCAACGGGGATCGGATCGCCAAGGGTCAGGATATTCTTTGTCAGCGTACCGGTCTTGTCGGAGCACAGGATGTCCGCACCCGCCATTTCGTCAATGGATGAGAGGCGCGAAACGATCGCCTTCTCCTTCGAAAGCGCCAGCGCGCCAAGCGCCATGGTGATGGAAAAAACCGCCGGCATCGCTACCGGAATGGAGGCAACCAGCAGCACCAGCACGAATTGCAGAATGCCGAGCGCATCGGAAAGCCCCCAGGCGTCGGTCTGGACGATATCGACATAGACCTGAACGGCAACCATGATCAGCGCCAGCACCACGGCGACCACGATCAGGAAATTGCCGATCTGGAACATCGCCTTTTGCGCCTGGCTGACGGCCCCTGCCCCGGCCACCAGCTTGGCGGTGCGGCCGAAGAAGGTTTCCGATCCGGTGGCGGTGACGACAGCGGCCATTTCGCCCTGTTTCACCACGCTGCCCGAATAGGCGATATCGCCGACCGTCTTGTTGACCGGCAGCGACTCACCCGTCAATGCAGCCTGATCGATCGAGGCGTATTCCCCCGATACCAGACGGACATCGGCCGGCACGATGCCGCCGAGCCTGATCTTGATGATATCACCCGGCACCAGGGTGGACGCATCGATGACCGAAAACTTGCCGTCCCGAAGCGCCGTTGCCTGCGGCGCGAGCGAGTTCTTCAGCGCTGCCAGCGCACTCGTCGCCTTGCTGTCCTGATAGAATTCGAGACCGGCATTGAAGACCAGCAGACCGAAAATGATGAAGAAATCGCCCCAATCTCCCAGGATCAGCGAAACCAAGGCGGCGGCTTCGATCATGAACGCGATCGGCCCGACGAAATGCCCGGCGATTTGTTTGAAAAGACTGACCTTTTCTTCCGGCAGCGCATTCGGGCCAAATTTCGCGAGCCGCTCTTTCGCCTCAGCCGCGGCAAGTCCCTTTTCCGGGTCGACGCCAAGCTTTTCGAGAACCGCGTCGACAGGCATGGTCTCCAGATCACTGGACGCTGCATTTTCCGCCATCATCATTCTCCAGCATAATGGCGTACCGCGTCAGGCATCCTGCCGCGATGCGCAAACTTGCCTCCAAAAGCCGCTCTTTCTCATCGAAAAATAACGGCCTGCCACCTAGAGTGGAAGCAGAATGAGGCGGTTTTGGCAATACCGGAGAATGGATTCCCCGCTGCGGGGACACTATAGCGCAGTTATGAAGACACGATCTTGACACCCGTCAGACGTCGCCGACGCAGGTCTGGAAAGCGGCAGCCCAAAACGGGCATGTCTTATCTCAGCGAACCTGATCGAGCAGGCGCTTGCATTCGAGAAGGTCGTAGAGCACCTCCTGCAGCAAGGCATCGTCGGAGCGGGTAATGCCGGAGGCGGGATCAACGTCGCCCTCTTCATCCTTCTTCCGGCGAAAGAACCCGGTACCGCCTGACTTTTTCGGGCGACCGACGACCTGATCGTCGTCGAAGATGGAAGGCTGATCCTCGTCCACCCTGCGTTCGGGCTGGGGGGCCAGGGCCTCGACAAGCTCGGCATCGCCATTGCCGATAGCGGTGACGAAACGGTTGCCGTTGCTTTTCAGAAGCTTCTGCACGCCCTTGATGGTGTAGCCGTGATCATAGAGGAGATGACGGATGCCCTTCAGAAGCTCGATGTCTTCCGGGCGATAATAGCGACGGCCGCCGCCCCGCTTCATCGGCTTGACCTGCGTGAAGCGCGTTTCCCAGAAGCGCAGCACGTGCTGCGGCAGTTCCAGTTCTTCCGCCACTTCCGAAATGGTGCGAAACGCCTCGGGAGACTTGTCCATGATGTTCAAACGTCCTCGCCAACCACAGTGATCGAATCAAGCGTATTTCAACCCGATCACCGTCGAAAGACAAGATGCCGCGTCAAACACCCCCAGAGCAGATGCTCAGGACGCAGTCTTCTGGGCCGCTTTTTCCGCGCGCTGCTTGCGATTGAGATGCGCCTTCAGAATTTTCTGCTTCAGCACATTCGAGGCCTTGAAGGTCATGACCCGGCGCGGGGAGATCGGAACCTCCTCACCGGTTTTCGGATTTCGACCGATGCGTTCATTCTTGTCGCGCACCTGAAATGTCGCGAACGAGGAGAGCTTGACCGTTTCCCCTTTCACGATTGCATCACAGATTTCATCGATCACAGTTTCGACCAGTTCCGCCGATTCCGTACGAGACAGTCCCACTTTACGGAACACCGACTCGGCCAGATCCGCACGCGTCACAGTTTTGCCAGGCATTACCGCATCCCAAGCTTGTCTAATTTCCCCTTGGCCAAGACACTATTGCCGTGTGGCAAAACGGTCAAGCGCATCAAGGAACTCAATTCCGTCCCAGACAGAGATTACCAACGCAAAAGCACAGCACCCCAGGTAAATCCGCCGCCCATGGCCTCGAGCATCACCATGTCGCCGCGCTGGATCCGACCATCGCCGGCTGCCGTCGCCAGTGCCAGCGGGATCGAGGCCGCCGATGTGTTGGCGTGCTGATCCACGGTCACAACCACCTTGTCCATCGGAATGCCGAGCTTTTTGGCCGAGCCTTCGATGATCCGGCGGTTGGCCTGATGCGGCACCAGCCAGTCCAGCTGATCGATATCGATCTTCGCTTCTGCGAAAGCCGCCTCGATCACATCGGTGATCATGCCCACGGCATGTTTGAAAACCTCGCGGCCCTCCATGCGCAGATGGCCGATATCGCCGGTGGTCGAAACCCCGCCATCGACATAAAGCTTCTTGCAATGGGCGCCATCGGAGCGAAGGCTGGCGGCGATAATCCCGCGTTCTCCGGCAGCGCTGTCTTCCTGCGCCTCGAGAATGACCGCGCCGGCGCCATCGCCGAACAGCACGCAGGTTGTCCGGTCAGTCCAGTCCAGAAGGCGCGAGAATGTTTCGGCGCCGATCACCAGCACACGCCGCGCCCGTCCGGCACGGATGTAATTGTCCGCCGTCGTCAATGCATAGACGAAGCCCGAGCACACCGCCTGCATGTCGAAGGCAAAACCGTGCTGCATGCCGAGACGGCTCTGGATATTCACCGCTGTTGCCGGAAAGGTGTTGTCGGGCGTCGAGGTCGCCACCACGATCAGGTCGATATCGTCCGGCGTCAGGCCGGCATTGTCGAGAGCCCTGCGCGCGGCCTGTTCGCCGAGCGAGGCCGTGGTTTCATCCGGACCTGCAATGTAGCGCTGGCGAATGCCGGTGCGCTGTTGAATCCAGCTGTCGGATGTATCCACCAGCTGCCGCAGTTCTTCATTGGTCACCACACGCTTTGGCAGCGCAGCCCCGAAACCGCAAACGACAGAACGGATCATATTGTTATTCCTTGTTGGCGGGCATAGCGGCGGAAAACCGTCTGCCCATCCGCGTCAAGCCGCTTCCGGCCCCATGGGTGATTCATTACGCGCATGATACTCACTCAGATCATGCTGGATCTTTGCCTGAAGCCCGTTATGCACCATGTCGTAAGCCACCTCGATGGCCGAGGCATAGCCTTCGGCATCGGTGCTGCCGTGACTCTTGATGACAATACCGTTGAGCCCGAGAAAGACGCCGCCATTGACCTTTCGCGGATCAAGCTTCTCACGCAGCATGTGAAACGCGCCGCGGGCAAAAAGATAGCCGATCCGTGACATCAATGTGCGCGACATGGCCGAACGTAGATATTGCGCGATCTGCCGGGCCGTGCCCTCCGCCGTCTTCAGGGCGATATTGCCGGTAAAGCCTTCGACCACGAACACGTCGACCGTGCCGCGGCCAAGATCGTCGCCTTCCACAAAGCCGGCATAATCGAGATTGTCGATATCGGCTTCACGCAGAAACTTTCCGGCTTCCTTGACCTGCTCGACGCCCTTCACCTCCTCGACACCGACATTCAGCAGGCCGATGGTCGGCTTTTTCAGTTCGAAAAGCGCGCGCGCCATCGCCCCGCCCATGAGCGCGAAATCGAGAAGCTGCTTGGCATCGGCGCCGATGGTGGCGCCGATATCGAGAACAATGCTTTCGCCCTTCAGCGTCGGCCAGATGCCGGCGATCGCCGGACGGTCGATATCCGGCATGGTTTTCAGACAGAACATCGCCATGGCCATCAGCGCACCGGTATTGCCGGCCGAAACCGCCACATCGGATTCCTTGTCCTTGACCGCCTCGATTGCCTTCCACATGCTGGAAACATTGCGGCCGCGCCGCAGCGCCTGGCTCGGTTTTTCGTCCATACCGACGGCGATCTCGCAGTCGACCACACGCGCCTGATCCCTGAGTTTGGGATAGGACGCAAGAAGCGGTTCAATAACGGACGACTTGCCATAAAGTATGTAGCTGATGTCGGGGTGCCGCGTCAGCGCCTGGGCAGCGCCAGCAACGGCAACTTCCGGACCGACATCTCCGCCCATGGCATCAATGGAAATTCTAATCAAACGTTCGAGATCCCTGTTTGCACGCATCCGGAGAAGCCGGGCCAAAATACCGTTTTTGCTGCGGGAGACAACTACCGCCGTGTAAAAACCGCAATTTACGTGCGTTTTGCCGAAAGCCCTATCCGCGACGCCGCAACGGGCGGTGCCGAAAGGACCATAACCCCCTCGCCTTTTACGGCTATTGCGATCCTCCGCCCTTCCAGTCCTTCAATGCCGCAAACGGCGATTCCCTGTCTGCAACCGCGTCTTCACCGTCATCTTCATCAATCACGTCGGACGGCAGTTCGGCATCCGGCTTGCGCGGATAGGGATCGATCGCAAGGCCAAGCATCTCGATCACCACGGCGGCAAGGTCGATATCGCTGCCGGTAAACGGTTCGGGATCATCCGGCCCTTCGGGATCGACGAGCAATTCGCCTTCCGCATTGATCTTGCGTTTGAACTGCCGCGAGTTTTCCGGAAGATAGGTCGCATCGACCGGCTCGGAGAAATCGGTCTCGATCGGCTCCAGCGTCACCACGCAGGACTGCACGACATGCGCCCGGACCTCGCCCCGAACCCTTACGCCTTCGCGCCGCCAAGGCGTGATCCTGAGATCGGCCGAAAGGCTGGTCACCGCATCGACATTCAGAAAACCGGCAAGCCGCTCCAGTTCGTCACCTTCCACATCGATACGCATTTCGAACGGCACGGCGGCCGCCCGCGCGACCGTGAAGGGGCGCGAAAACGGCAGCGTTATCTCGTTCGCATTCTTGTCAGACACGTCCTGTCTCCATGCTTTCGGGCACGAGGAAGCTTACCATCCCCGTTTCCACGACAATTTCATCGGTTTGCTCCAGATGATCGGCATTTTCCAGCATCCAGCGGGCAAGCTCGGCCATTTCGGTAGTCTCGCCGTCGTCGGAATGAATATTGTGAGCCAGCGCGATGGCAAGCTGTTCCAGATCACGGTCCTGAAGACAGCGCATATAACGCTCCAGGCGGCCGTAGAACATGCCGGCCAGCTTTTTCATTCGCTTGGGCACCGAATTATCGCCGACGCCCAGTTCACGGATTGAATAGTCGATATCCATGAAAAACGCATCCACAACCTCCTGGGCCATCTGCTTTCCGCTTTCCGATGATTTCGAGGTCCGTCCGAGAAACAGGATCATCACCACGGAAAGCATCTCGAAACGGCCCATCACGGTATCGGGCACGCCATAATCGGTGAAAAAGCAGGGCTGCCGCGCCGTCGCCGTGATCACGCCATATTGGCGCTGCACGATTTGTTTGTTGCTACGGTTCTTGCCGAAAATCCTGAGGATCATCCCACTCTCTTCAATCCGCTATAACGCCTGGCCGCAATCCGCCCGCCACAATTGCATCCGGGCAAAAGCTGGTTTATCCATTTGAGTTGGAAAACGCGAGGCTTCGAGGTATTCCGGCGACAGGCGGTCTGTGCTTCCAAAACGAACCATGGTCAATGGTAGTTTGCGCGCCGCCCGCCCGCAACCGGGAAATCGTTGTCCAGGCCGGCCTTCGCTGAAGGTGGCGTTTGCAAATTGAAACGAAGACAGCCGCAAGGTGTTTATCTGCGGCCCAGAAAAAGCTTTGCCAGGGAGTGTACGTTTGAAGACGCGCCGACAGTATTTTGATTTCAGACCGGTTCGACCGGCTGCCGCGGGTGCATTGTTTGCCGTCGCGCTTCTGACCGCAGGTTGCTCGACGAGCGACATTATCGGCTCCAAGGACGTGTTTTATCAGGGCTATGTCATCGACGAAGAGCGATTGCAGCTGGTCAAGGAAGGTTCCAGCCGCGAACAGGTCGTCCTGACGCTGGGCGAACCGTCGACAACGGCAACCTTCGATAACGAGGTGTTCTTCTACATTTCGCAGAGGAAGGAACGACGCTTCGAATTCCAGAAGCCGCGCCTCGTTGGTCAGGAAATCCTCGCCATCTATTTCAACAATAATGGCCGCGTGGACAGGATCGCCCGCTACACACTGCAGGATGGCCGCGTCGTCGACATGGTTTCCGATACCACGCCGACCGGCGGCAAGGACATCACCTTCATCCAGCAGATCCTGCAGGGTTCCGGCTCCAGCGCCGCCCGCGACTTCTTCGGTACCAATAATAACGGCGCCATTCAGTAAAGAGCGCACCGAAGAACCAAATGCAAAGACCCCGCTGTCGACAGCGGGGTCTTCTTTTTTGGAGGCTCCGGCGGAGAGGTCCCCGCCGGAAAAGGTCTTTCGATCAGGCCAGAACCGCCAGCAGCAGCAATGCCACGATATTGGTGATCTTGATTGCCGGGTTCACGGCAGGACCGGCCGTATCCTTGTAGGGATCGCCGACCGTATCGCCGGTGACGGAGGCCTTGTGGGCATCCGAGCCCTTTTCGTGGGTCGCGCCGTCAGCATCGACGAAACCGTCCTCGAAGCTCTTCTTGGCGTTGTCCCAGGCGCCGCCGCCGGAGGTCATCGAGATGGCGACGAACAGGCCGTTGACGATCACGCCGAGAAGCGAAGCGCCGAGTGCGGCAAAGGCCGAGGCTTTCGAGCCGGACATCAGCCAGACACCGAAGAACACGACCAGCGGGGCCAGAACCGGCAGCAGCGACGGGATGATCATCTCGCGGATCGCGGCCTTGGTCAGCATGTCGACCGCACGGCCGTAATCCGGCTTTTCCGTGCCGCCCATGATGCCGGGCTTTTCCTTGAACTGCCGGCGCACTTCGCTGACAACGGCGCTGGCCGCCCGGCCAACCGCCGTCATGGCGATGCCGCCGAACAGGTAGGGGATCAGCCCACCGAAGATCAGACCGGCCACCACGTAGGGGTTCGATAGCGAGAACGAGATATCGCCCATATTCGCATAGAAGGGATATTGATCGCCATTAGCCGCGAAATAGGAGAGGTCGTTCGAATAGGCCGCAAACAGCACCAGCGCACCGAGACCGGCCGAACCGATGGCATAGCCCTTGGTGACGGCCTTGGTGGTGTTGCCGACGGCATCCAGCGCGTCGGTGGATTTGCGCACGTCCGGATCAAGACCTGCCATTTCGGCAATGCCGCCGGCATTGTCGGTGACCGGACCGAAGGCATCGAGTGCTACGATCATACCGGCAAGGCCGAGCATGGCGGTAACCGCGATACCCGTGCCGAACAGGCCGGCAAGCTGGTAGGTGGAGATGATGCCGCCGCAGATCACGATTGCCGGAAGGGCCGTCGCCTCAAGCGAAACGGCAAGGCCCTGAATGACATTGGTGCCGTGGCCGGAGACCGATGCCTGGGCAATCGAAACCACCGGACGTTTGCCGGTTCCGGTATAATATTCGGTGATGACCACGATCAGCGCGGTGACGATCAGGCCGACAATGCCGCAGATGAACAGCGCCCAGCCGGTGATTTCGCGACCGGCAACCTCGCCGAGACTACCGAAGCCGACCGTCGCCCAGGTGGCGATGCCGAGGCCCACGATCGACAGAATACCGGTCACGATCAGACCGCGATAAAGCGCGCCCATGATCGAACCGTTGGTGCCGAGCTTGACGAAGAAGGTGCCGACGATCGAGGTCAGGATGCAGACCGCGCAAATGGCGAGCGGCAGCAGCATGACATCCGCAAGAATGGCGGTTCCACCGAAGAAGATGGCGCCGAGCACCATGGTGGCCACGACCGAAACCGCATAGGTCTCGAACAGGTCGGCCGCCATGCCGGCGCAGTCACCGACATTGTCGCCAACATTGTCTGCAATCGTTGCCGGGTTGCGCGGATCGTCTTCCGGGATCCCCGCTTCGACCTTGCCGACAAGGTCGCCACCGACGTCTGCCCCCTTGGTGAAGATGCCGCCTCCGAGACGCGCGAACACCGAAATCAGCGAAGCGCCGAAGCCGAGTGCGACCAGCGAGTCGATGACTTCGCGGTCGGCCGGAGCATGGCCCATCACAGCGGTGAGGACGTAGTAGTAGACCGAGACGCCGAGAAGCGCGAGACCAGCGACCAGCATGCCCGTGATCGCGCCGGATTTGAACGCGATATCAAGGCCCGCCGGCAGGCTGTAGGAGGCCGCCTGCGCGGTGCGGACATTGGCGCGCACCGAAACATGCATGCCGATGAAGCCCGCCGCCCCCGACAGCACCGCCCCGATGACGAAGCCGATTGCCGCACTCAGGGAGAGCAGCAGCCAGGCCAGAATGAAGACGACCACGCCCACGATCGCAATCGTTGTATACTGGCGCGTCAGATAGGCCTGCGCCCCTTCTCGAATGAAGCCCGCGATTTCCTTCATGCGCGGGGTTCCCTGATCGGCGACCATCACCGAGCGCGTCGCCCAAAGGGCGTACACAATCGACAACAGGCCGCAGACAATCACGGCAAGCAGTATCGTCATTTCTCGCTTTCCTTCCCTCTACGGCTGGAACCGGAGCAGTGTTCTTCGCACCCGTCCGGCTCAGCCGAAATTGCTCATCGGGGGCATTGCAAGCTGTCGGAAAACCATCTCATGACAGCAAAACAAACCGCACCGTTTCAAACCACCAAGCGCCTCATTCCCTCCACACGCTCCGCGGAAATCCGAGAGTGCTGTGGAGCGAACGAAGCGTCAAGGGCTTCGGGGACACATTAGAACGCTGCTAAGGAGAGAGACTTTGCGATAACGCAAAGAAAACGAAGAAATCAAACGATTTAAAAACCGCAGGAAATGGGCATTGTCCCGGCCTGAGCCGAATGCCCGCCGGGCAGGCAGTCGGCAGGAGGATCAGGCCTGTCCGGGCTGACCGCGCTCCCGCCGGGCGATACGATCAAGCACGGCATTGACCAGCTTGCCCTCGTCGCCCTCGAAGAAAGCCGTGGCGATCTCGACATATTCCGTCACGATGACGGCTGTCGGAACATCCGGTTTGCTCATGATCTCGAACACGCCGGCACGCAGAATGGCCCGCAGGGTGGAATCAAGACGCGACAGCGTCCAGCCTTCGGAGATCGAATCCGAGATCTTGGGATCGAGCGTCTTCTGATCGCGAACGACACCGGTGACAATCGAGCGGAACCAGGCGGGATCAGCCTTCAGATAGACGTCACCATCGATTTCCTTGCCGAGACGGTAGACCTCATACTCTGCAAGCACATCGGCAAGCGCCGTGCCTGCCAGATCCATCTGATAGAGCGCCTGAACGGCGGCAAGGCGCGCTGCACCCCGCTGGTTTGCGGTCTTTTCGGTCGTCATGGGTCTCCTCGCATTCCGAAAGGATGCGGTCATTTTCAAGGGCCGCGCAACATCGCCAGCCTGTCATTACGAGCGGCTTAACCACGCCTGCGGGTCAGTTGCAAGTGTTTTGCTGTTTCAGATCGGCTGCGACGGGCAGAATTGCACTGCGCTCAAAGCTCACCCGTCTCCGAATCACGCGCAAGTTTGGCCGAAAACTCGGCGATGATTTCCTCGAAATCTTCCGTTGTCGAGAAATCGCGATAGACCGAGGCAAAGCGCACGAAGGCGACATCGTCGAGGTTCTTCAGCGCCTCAAGCACCAGAAGCCCGATTTCTTCCGACTGGATTTCAGGCTCACCCGCACTTTCCAGCCGCCGGACAATGCCGGAGACGGCGCGTTCGATACGCTCGCGCTCGACCGGGCGTTTCCTGAGCGCGATCTCGAAGGACCGCACCAGCTTGTCGCGGTCGAAGGGCACCTTGCGGCCGTTCTTCTTGACCACGACGAGCTCGCGCAGCTGCACGCGCTCGAACGTGGTGAAGCGCCCGCCGCAATCGGGACAGACGCGCCTGCGGCGGATGGACGTATTGTCCTCCGCCGGGCGCGAATCCTTGACCTGGGTGTCAGGCGAATTGCAGAACGGGCAGCGCATCAGCCCATATAGCCATACATCGGGAAACGGTCGGTCAAAGCGACGACCTTTTCACGCACGGCCTTTTCAACCGCCGCATTGCCCTCGTCGGAATTGGATTCCTTGAGCCCATCCAGCACCTCGACGATCAGCTTGCCGATCTCGCCGAATTCGGCTTCGGTGAAGCCGCGGGTGGTGCCGGCCGGCGCGCCGAGACGAACGCCGGAGGTGACGAAGGGCTTTTCCGGATCGAAGGGAATGCCGTTCTTGTTGCAGGTGATATAGGCGCGGCCAAGGGCAGCCTCTGCACGCTTGCCGGTGGCATTCTTCGGCCTGAGATCGACCAGCATGGAGTGGTTGTCGGTGCCGCCGGAAACGACGTCGAGACCGCCTTCCATCAGCGAGCCGGCCAGCGCACGGGCATTCTTGACCACCTGTTCGGCATAGGCCTTGAATTCCGGCTGCAGCGCTTCGCCGAACGCCACGGCCTTGGCGGCGATCACATGCATCAGCGGACCGCCCTGAAGGCCGGGGAACACGGCGGAATTGATCTTCTTGGCGATGTCGGGATCGTTGGTCAGCACCATGCCGCCGCGCGGGCCGCGCAGTGACTTGTGGGTGGTCGTGGTCACGACATGGGCATGCGGGCACGGCGAAGGATGCGCGCCACCGGCGACGAGCCCGGCAATATGGGCCATATCGACCATCAGGTAGGCGCCGACCGAATCAGCAATCTCGCGGAAACGCTTCCAGTCCCACACGCGCGAATAGGCCGTGCCGCCGGCAATGATCAGCTTCGGACGGTGCTCTTCGGCCTTTTTGGCAACCTCGTCCATATTGATGAGGTTGTCCTCGCGGGAAACGCCGTAGGAAACGACATCAAACCATTTGCCCGACATGTTGACCGGCGAGCCATGGGTCAGGTGGCCACCCGAATTAAGGTCGAGACCCATGAAGGTATCGCCCGGCTGCAGAAGCGCGAGGAACACGGCCTGGTTCATCTGCGAGCCGGAATTCGGCTGCACATTGGCGAACTCGACGCCGAACAGCTTCTTGGCGCGCTCGATCGCCAGTTCCTCGGCGATGTCGACAAACTGGCAGCCGCCGTAATAGCGCTTGCCCGGATAGCCCTCGGCATATTTGTTGGTCATGATGGAGCCCTGCGCCTCAAGCACAGCGCGCGAGACGATATTTTCCGAAGCGATCAGCTCGATCTCGTGGCGCTGGCGGCCCAGCTCCTTGCCGATCGCGTCGAAGATCTCCGGATCGGTGTCGGCAAGCGTGCGGTTGAAGAAGTTTTCTGTAAACACAGTCTGGCTTGTCATCGCGGGTTCCTCAATTGTGGCGGGCGGAAGCGTTCTAGCGTCCGCTGCATGATCGTGCAATAGACGAAAACCGCCGGCGAACATGGTCCGCCGGCGGCATTTTCAATCATGATTACGAAGGCCTTGCCTATTCGATGCCACTGGTCGTCTGCAGGGCAAGCTCGGGTGCGCCGTCGAGATTGTAGATATCGTCGCGGAACTGCACCACGCCGTCCTTGGCAGACCATGCGGTGATGTAGACGAAATGGTTCGGCACCGGATCGGCAAGGTTGACCGGCGTCGAGATGCCGGCGCGAATTGTTTCCTCGATCTTCTGACGGTTCCAGCCGGGCGTGTTCTTCAGCAGCCAGACATCGAGATCGCGCACGTTTTCGATCCGCACACAGCCGGATGATTCGAAACGCACGATCTCATTGAAGAGCGACTGGCTCGGCGTGTCGTGCATATAGACGGCATACTTGTTGTGGAAGTTGATCTTGGTCGAGGCCATCGCGCTGTTGGGACCGGGATCCTGACGGAAGGTCAGGTTCGGCGCCTTTTCGGCGTTCCAGTCGATGGTCATCGGATCGACTTCATTGCCCTTGTTGTCGTAGAGCCGGATCTTGTTATCCACCAGATAGTTCGGATCCTCGCGCATCAGCGGCATGATATCCTTCTGGATGATCGAGCGCGGCACGGTCCACGGCGGATTGAAGATGATCTCGAAGATTTTCGAGTTCAGCAACGGCGTCTGGCGCGACGGCCGGCCGACAATGGCGACGTTGCGCAGCGCAACCGCATTGTTTTCCACCGCCTCGGCATAGGCTGCCGGAATATTGACCAGCACATAGCGCTCACCGAGATCCGAGCCGGTGTCTTCCACACGGGTCAGGTTGGTTTCAAGCTGCGCCAGCCGCACCCGGGCGCTGACATTGAGCGCCTTCAGCGTGTATTCATCGATATAGCCGGTTTCGGCCAGGCCGTGGCGCGCCTGGAAACGGCGAACCGCCCCCTGCACATAGGAATCATAGGAATCGGAAATGCCGGCCGAAGACGGCAGGTCGCCGGAGACGATCAGCCGCTGACGCAGTTGCTGTACGGAGGGATCGTAGACGCCGAACTGCAACGGCACATTCGGGTGCACCTGCGGCCAGCCGCCGCTGGTGACGATGCGCTGGTATTCGGCGATCGCCTGCATCAGGTTGGACGGCGCGTTCGGACCAAGGATCGGCTGGTTGGAGCTGACGCTGGCCTGGGCGCGCGATGTCACCGCGTCGAACTGGTCGTCCCAGGTGCCGCGTCCGGGCGTATTGATCAGCGCGTCGACCGCGGACTGGGCCGAGGCCAGATGCGGCATCGCCAGCACACCGGCGGCACCGGCGATAAAACGGCGGCGCGACACAGTTTTGGAATGCGCTTTCGGGTTCAGGTCTTTTGTCATCAAATCCAAATCTCGTTCAGTCCCTCGGGCGCTCAAAGCGCGCCCCGCTCTCCATCGAAGGCGTTTGCATATCAATATGGCTAATTATTGTCGGCTTTCAAACCCTCGGACAGCCAATGGTTATCCAACACCTAGCGCCGACGAATGAAGGTAAGGTAAACCCAGAAGGATACGTAGAGACCGATCAACAGAATGTGAAGCGCGGACACCCCCGCAGCCTCGCCGAATATGTGCGGATAGGTGCTGTGCGCGCCGATCTGCACGACGGCGCCAAGCACCCAGAGCACAAAGCCCCAGCCGACACCGAACCAGAGCCCGGCCGCGGCAACCGGATAAAGCACCGAAAGCATGGCCTCGACAACGCGGACATCGGCATGAACCAGGTCGAACCGCCCGGCGCCGCCTTCGGTGATGCCGATCAGCGCCGCCCAGCTCGAAAGCGCCAGCACGATCAGAAACACGGCAACGCACCGCTTGAAGACGAGAAAAGCGGTCTGCGAAAAACTGGGTCTGGGCGTAACGCTCGGCTCTGAAGACATGATCGCCTTATACGCGGCAATTGCCGGCTGACAACCCCCGGACGATATCGACGATGTGACAAATTGGATTGTTTTGCCGGTGCGGGCGCCATGCTACAAGCCTGACAAACAGCAAAGACGACAGAGAAAGCCGGAGGCACAGGATGAACGACGCCAGCGACAAAACCCACCTCGTTGACCGGATCACCGGCCACCGCCGCATGCGCCGCAACCGCAAGGCCGACTGGACCCGCAGGATGGTCCGCGAAAACAGCCTGACCGTCGATGACCTGATCTGGCCGGTTTTCGTCATTCCGGGCGAAAATGTCGAGGAACCGATCCCTGCCATGCCCGGTGTCTCTCGCATGAGCGTCGACCGGCTGGCGGAAGCCGCCAAAAAGGCCGCGGATCTCGGCATTCCGGCGATTGCCACCTTCCCCAATGTCGAGATGGAAAAACGCGACATGACCGGCTCGGAGATCCTGAAGCCGGACAATCTCCTCAATCAGGCAACCCGCGCCGTCAAGAAGGCAGCCCCCGGTATCGGCGTCATTACCGATGTCGCCCTCGATCCGTTCACCAGCCATGGTCATGACGGTATTCTCGTCGGCGACGAGATCGTCAACGACGAAACGGTCGATCACGTCTGCGAGGCGGCGGTGTGTCAGGCCGAAGCCGGGTCAGACATCATCGCGCCGTCTGAAATGATGGACGGCCGCATCGGCGCAATCCGCGAACGGCTCGACGCCGCGGGATTTCAGGACGTCGGCATCATGTCCTACGCGACCAAGTTCTCGTCGGGCTTTTACGGCCCCTACCGCGAGGCGATCTCGACCAAGGGACTGCTGAAGGGCGACAAGGCGACCTACTACATCGACACTGCCAACGGCACGGAAGCCCTGCGTGACGCCGCGCTCGACGTCGAGGAAGGCGCCGACATGCTGATGGTCAAACCCGGCCTGCCCTATCTCGATATCTGCTGGCGGATGAAGGAAGCCTTCGGCCTGCCGGTGTTCGCTTACCAGGTCTCCGGCGAATATGCGATGATCCGCATGGCCGCCGAACGCGGCGCCATCGACGGCGAGCGGGTGATGATGGAAACGCTGCTGTCGTTCAAACGTGCCGGCTGCGACGGCATTCTCACCTATTTCGCCATGGAAGTGGCGGAAAAGCTGGCAAAATCGTGATCGCGACATTGCGGTAACGTTGCAATCGACAGCCGCTGTCCCACATTGGGGTCTGGAGAGGCAGCGCAACGGCGCTGCCCGATGAAACGAGCGAGCCGAACCGATGAGCATTGAACGAGACATGCCTTATGCCGCGCCGAATGCCGGCAGCCCTGCCTATTCCGGTGTGCTGTCGCGCCGGGTTCTGGCGTTTCTGGTCGATTACCTCATCATCGCCATCCTGTGGGTGCCGGCAGCGGTTGTGCTGTTCTTCGTCGGCATTGCAACGCTGGGTCTCGCCTTCCTGCTCTATCCGGCGCTCTATTTCATCGTTGCCGTGTGCTATTTCGGCATGACCATGGGCGGCCCGGCCCAGGCCTCTCCCGGCATGCGGACAATGGGGCTGAAGGTGGTGCGCACCGATGGCCTGCGGATGGATTTTCTGACCGCCGCCGTGCATCTGGCGCTGTTCTGGCTGTTCAACTCCGTCCTGACGCCGCTGGTTCTGCTGGTCGGCATTTTTACCGACCGCAAGCGCCTGCTGCATGATTTCCTGATCGGCGCCGTTGTCGTGCGTGAAGAAACGATCTGAAACAGGAACAGTGTTGCAACAAGATCGCCGCCAGCACGGTTGACCTTTTGTTCGATTGCGCCATGCTAGGGACAGGAACCCGAAGCATGTTGTGCTGGCCATGAATACGCAAGCCACTCAGTCGCCACAGTTTTATCTGACCGCTCCGGCGCAGTGCCCCTATCTGGAGGCCGAGCGCGAGCGCAAGGTATTTACCCATCTCGTCGGCCCGCGCGCCAACGAGATGAACGACCTTCTGACGCAAGGCGGATTCCGGCGTTCTCAGAACATCGCCTACCGCCCGGCCTGTGAAAACTGCCGCGCCTGCGTCTCCGTCAGGATCGTGGCCGAGGAATTTGAAAAGCCGCGTTCCTTGCGACGCATCCTCACCCGCAACGGCGATCTCGTGTCGAGCGAGCGGCAGGCCATTGCCACAGCCGAACAATACGACCTGTTTCGCACCTATCTCGACAGCCGCCATCAGCGCGGCGGCATGGCCGACATGACCATCGACGATTATGCGGTGATGGTGGAGGAGACCCATGTGGAAACCCGGATTTTCGAATATCGGGCGTCGACCGGCCGTGCGGACGAGGAAGGCGAACTGGTTGCCGTCGCTCTGTCCGATGTTCTCTCCGACGGGCTTTCGATGGTCTATTCCTTCTTCAACCCGGCCTATGTGAAGCGCTCGCTCGGCAGTTACATGATCATCGACCATGTGACCCGGGCGCAAAGGTTTGGCCTTCCCTATGTCTATCTCGGCTACTGGGTCAAAGGCTCGCAGAAGATGGACTACAAGAAGCGCTTTCAGCCGCAGGAACACCTGACGGCCCGCGGGTGGGAACCCGCCGAGGCGGAAGAGCCTGTGGAATAGCGCGTCCGCCGGCGCCATTTTTACCATCAGCATCGTTTTTGCACCGTAGCGTCTGGAACCCATGGTCGCATTCGCCTAACGTCATCCCGTCAGCAATTGCGTTGAAACATCGCGCCAGCAGGAGAGACAGAGGGACCATGCTGAAGGAATTCAGGGATTTCATCGCCAGGGGCAATGTCGTGGACATGGCCGTCGGCATCATCGTGGGCGCGGCATTCACCGCCATCGTCCGTTCGCTGGTCGCCGATATCATCGACCCGATCATCGGCCTGATCGTCGGCGGCATCGATTTTTCGGACATGTATTTCGTGATGGAAGGCACGGTGCCTGCCGGCGCGAGCCTTGCCGACGCGCGCGATTCAAGCGCGGCGATTTTCGCCTATGGCGCGTTCATCACCTCCGTCATCAATTTCATGATCATCGCCTTCGTGGTCTTTATGCTGGTCAAGACCATCAACCGGGTGCGTGCAGCCGCTGAACGCAAGGCCAAGAAGCAGGAAGAGATCAAGGCGGCAGAAGCCCCGCCGCCCGGACCAAGCGAGCTGGATGTCCTCCTCGAAATCCGCGATGCGCTGAAGAAGCAGCAATAGCCGCGCAACCGCAAGAAAGCCGGGGCCCGCGCATCCTTCATCGCGGCCCCGCCCCGTCACCGAAACGCGGACGCCGTCAATACCGAAGACGCCGGACGTGCCTCACATTCTGCCTTGCAGGGCCGCAGGCGATGTCCGCCGTCCGCTTTCGATGAGCGCGCGGGTATAGTCGTGATCGGGGTTCAAAAACAGCTTCTCTGTTTCCCCCTGCTCGACAACCCTGCCCCGCTGCATCACAAGCGTCCTGTTGCAGACCTGCCGGATAACGGCGAGGTCATGGGAGATGAAGACATAGGTCAGGTCCAGTTCGTCGCGCAGCGACCGCAGGAATGCGAGCACCTGTGCCTGCACCGAAACATCGAGCGCCGATGTCGGCTCGTCGAGCACCAGCAGTTTCGGATTGAGCGCCACCGCCCGGGCAATACAGACACGCTGTTTCTGCCCGCCGGAAAGCTCATGCGGATAGCGGTATTTGAACAGTTTCGGCAATTGCACGATATCGAGAAGCGTTTCCACCAAATCGGCAGTCTATGCCCGAAATGACTTAAACCATTCCGACTGATCGTTGGAATTCACATCCGATACGGTTTCTAATTTCCACCATCCCCTTGCGATGTTCGCTGGAAGCAGAGACCGATCATGACATCTCCCTCAATATCAGCCCTCGTATCGATATCGGAAAAATCCGCCCCGGCCGTTTCCACCGACGGGTCGCTGATCGCCTTTCTCTCCAATGAAACCGGCATTGCCCAAATCTGGCTGATGCCGGTCGAAAACGGGCGCCCTACCGGACCGGCGCGGCGGGCGACCGACCTGGACGAGCGGGTCGTCTCGATGGCATTTTCGCCCAAGGGCCGGGACCTGCTTTTCGTGACCGATTGCGGCATGGACGAACGCTTTCGGCTGTTTCTGCTGAAAAATGCCGAAGGAGAGCCCATTCCATTGACCCATGCGCCGGGCCGCGTCCACGCATGGGGCTGCTGGTCGCCCGATGGCGCCTCGATTGCCTATGGCTGCAACGGGCGGGACGCGGCGAAAATGGATATCCACGTCATGGATATCGCCACCGGCAAAAGCCGCATCGTCATGGAAAACCACGGCTATGCGGAACCGGTTGCCTTCAACCCGGACGGCAAACGCCTGCTCGTCAACGATTCCCGCCGGTCGATGAGCGATCAGGATCTGGTCTGGGTCGATCTTGCAAACCTTTCCGTGACACCTGCCCTGCCGCATGCAGGTCGCGCCCGCTATCTCTATGTCAAATTCCTCGATGAGGACGCACAAAGGGCGGTGATCCTGACGGATCAGGACAATGACTTTCTCCGCCCCTGCATCGCCGATTTCCGGACGGCGGCATTATCTCCCATTTTCGCGCCGGACGGCGTTGATGTCGATGTTGCCGCACTTTCTTCTGACAAGACGAAATTGGCCTGCACCGTCAACCATGAGGGCATTGACAGCATCGAGGTCGTCGCTCTCGCAGATGGTTCAATACGCCACTTCGGCGCGCCCGGCATGGGACAGATCGGGGGCCTGAAATTCACCGAAAATGATACGGCGCTCCTGTTTTCGCTGGCAGGCCCCGCCTTCCCGTCGGATAACTGGCGTCTGGCGCTGGAAAACGGGCAGTTTACCCGGATAGCCGAACCGTACGGCGCACCCGGCGAGTATGATTTTACAGAACCGGTTGTCGAACGCCTTGCCAGTTTCGATGGGTTGTCAGTCCCCTATTTCCTCTACACGCCGGACCAGACGCCGCCGGCCAGCGGATGGCCGATTTTGTTCATGGTCCATGGCGGCCCGGAAAACCAGTGGAAGGCACAGTTCCGGGCGGACCTGCAATATTATCTGAAACAGGGGATCATGGTGATAGCGCCGAATGTGCGCGGTTCCACCGGCTATGGCCGCCGCTACCACCAGATGGACGACCGCGAAAAGCGTATGGACAGCGTGCGCGATCTTCTGGCGCTGCGCGATGCCATTGCCGCCCGCCCGGATGTGGATGCGTCGCGCATCGGCGTCATGGGCCAGAGCTATGGCGGCTTCATGGTGCTGGCCGCCATGACCGAAGCGCCGCAGGCCTGGCGCTGCGGGATCGATTTTTACGGCATCTCCAATTTCACCACCTTGATGATGACCACCGGTCCGTGGCGGATGCAGCTGCGCGCGGCGGAATATGGCGACCCGGTCGAGGATGCCGCCCTGCTGGCCGATATCTCTCCGATGACGCGGATTGAGCGGATCAACGCGCCTCTTTTGCTGGTCCACGCAAACTGCGATCCGCGCGTTCCGATCGAACAGAGCGAACAGGTCTATTCCGCGCTCAAGGGACACGACCGGCCGGTGGAATATCTACGCATCGACCACGAAGGCCACGGATTTTCCCGTACGGCCAACCGGATACAGGTTTTCTCCGCCGTTTCCGCCTTTCTTCAAAAACATCTCATCACCTGACCCGCAATCATGCTTCCAAAGGAGCGCTCCATGAAGTTCATGAAAACATCCCTTTTATGCCTGACGGCCCTGACCCTGCCCGCCGCGATGACGCCGGCGCTGGCGGCAACCCCGCAGGATGCACTGGTCATGGCCTACAACATCGATGCTATTTCAAGCTTCGATCCGGCCCAGATCGCGGAAGTCGTCACCGATGAGATCGTGATGAACACCTGTGACGCGCTGGTGAACTACGACCCCGAAGACGAGGCCAGCTTCGTTCCCGCACTTGCCGAAAGCTGGGATGTTTCCGACGATGGCCTGCAGATCACCTTTCACCTGAAGGACGATATCGTCTTTCCCGACGGAACGCCCGGAACGGCCGATGACCTGCTGTGGTCGATGAAACGCGTCGTCAATCTCGGTTTCGGAAACTCCGCATCCCTGACGGAATACGGTTTCACCAAGGAAACGATTGACGATCTCATCACCGCGCCGGACGAGAGCACGATCGTGATGAAGCTCGACAAGCCCTACCCGCTCAATCTGGTTCTTGCCTCCGTCGCGGCCAACCGCGTTTCCGTCATGCTCAACCGCGCCGAAGTCGAGGCCAACGAGAAGGATGGCGACCTCGGCAATGCCTATCTTCAGGACAGGACGGCCTGCGTCGGCCCCTATCATCTGGCGCGGTGGAACCCGGGCGAGGCCGTTATTCTGGAAGCAAACGAAAACTACAACGGACCGAAGCCCAATCTCAGCCGCGTCATGATCCGCCATGTTGTCGAAACCGGCACGCAGCGCCTGCTGCTGGAAAAGGGCGATATCGACATCGCCCGCAATCTGGCGCCCGAGGATCTTGCCGAACTGCCGGACGCCGACGGTGTCGAAGTTGTCCGCACGCTGATCCCCTCGATGTTCTATATGGGCATGAACACCCAGGAAGAGCCGTTTGACGATCCGAAGGTGCGTCTGGCCATGCGCTACCTGATCGACTATCAGGGCCTGTCGAAAACCGTCATTGACGGCGTTGGCGTCGCCCGCGCATCATTTGTGCCGCTCGGCTCCTTCGGCGCTCTCGACGAAGCGGCGGGCGAGCCCTTTTCGCTCGATATCGACAAGGCGAAGGCACTTCTGGCCGAAGCCGGTTATCCCGATGGTTTCGAGGTCACGCTTCTCGTCGGCTCGCATCCCTATGGCACGCCGATTGCCCAGCAGATTCAGCAGGCCGCCAGCCAGGCCGGCATCACCTTCAATATCGAGCGCATGTCCAATGCCCAGCTCTATTCCCGAAACCGTGGCCGGGACTTTCAGGCTGCCCTGCTCGGTTTCAAGACCAATGTTCCCGATGCCAACGGCATGGCATCGCGTTTCGTCTACAACCCCGACAACAGTTTTGATGCCAAGCTGACCCAGTATCCGGCATGGCGCTCCGGCTACTTCGACGAGGAGATGAACGCCCGCGTTCAGGCCGCCCTTTTCGAGAAAGACCCGCAAAAGCGCGCAGAGATGTATCACGCGCTTCAGGAAGACATCATGCAGCAGGGGCCGATGGCCTATGTCATGCAGACCATGAATAGCGCGGCCAAGCGCGAAACGCTGCATGACTGGACGTGGAACGGCTTCCGTATCTACTACGGCAAGGCCACGAAATAAGTGCTTCCCTCTCTTTCCCGGCGTTCAGGCGCCGGGAACTCCATGAAACAATTCAGAAAGGTAGACAAGGTGGGCAGCATCAATGCCAATCCCGCAGCGCATTGGGACCGTTATGAAACGCCGGCAACGGCGGGATGGAATGTGAAGGCCGTCGCAGCGCTCGAAGCCGTCATCGGCGGCCAGAACACCGATTGCGTGCTGATCGCCCAGGGCGGCCGGATCGCCTTCACCCATGGCGATATCGAACACAAATATCTGTGCCATTCAATGCGCAAGAGCTTTCTTGCGGCACTGATCGGAGAGGATGTCGAAGCCGGACGTATCGACCTGTCGGCAACGCTGGAACGGCTCGGCATCGACGATCTCGATCCCCTGAGCCCGGTTGAGCGCAACGCCACGGTCTATGACCTCCTGACAGCGCGTTCGGGCATTTACCATCCGGCCGGCTATGAAACCGAATGGATGAAGATGATCAAAGAAAAGCGCCATTCCCACGCGCCCGGCACGTTCTGGTGCTACAACAACTGGGACTTCAATGCCCTCGGCTCCATCTTCGTCCAGCAGACCGGCCTCAGCGTTGCCGAAGCCTTTGCGCAGCGCATCGCAGCGCCGCTGGGCATGGAGGACTTTTCGCTCGATGGCGACAGGCCGGACGCGTGGACGGAGGCGTTCGAGGTCTCGCGCCACGGGGCCTATCCGTTCCGCCTTTCCAGTCGCGACCTTGCGCGGTTCGGCCAGCTTTTCCTTCAGAACGGGTCATGGTCGGGGAAAATGGTTCTGCCCGATGGCTGGGCCGAGGAAAACGTCATGCCCTATTCCCACGCCGGCGCAAGAGGCGCTTACGGTTATTGCTGGTGGCTCGAGCGCGACGGCGTTTTCGCCCCCGGTGTCCGCACGCCTACAGGCTCTTACGCTGCTCAGGGTGCCGGCGGGCATTATTGCATGGTGGTGCCGGCGCTGGACATGGTCATCATTCACCGCGTCGATACCGACAGAAAGGGACGCGCGATTTCCAAGCATGAATTCGGCCGTTTTCTCAAGGCTGTGCTGGTGGCTGCAGCGGGCTGACCTTTTTGGCCCCCCAGAAAAACGATAAAATCCGGCGGCGGGAACCACCCTGCCGCCGGATTGCTGATAGGGGCAGCGGTTTCAGCTATTCCACAGCCCTGCCGTGCCAAGGATTGCCGCCAGCCCGGCCGTCAGGCCCCGGACCGAGTTTTCCGGCTCGACGTCGATCCATTCTTCGAGGGAATGTGCCCGGCCGCCATCGCCGCCGGTACCCACGCAGACGGCGGGAATGCCGAGGCTCATGGCGATATTGGCATCGGTCGAGCTGAATTCCGGTTCCGCCTTGAAGCCGAAGGCCTGAAGAGCGGCCGTTGTCGCCGTCACGATCCGGCTGTCTTCAGCCGTACGCCCGGCGGGGCGGTTGCCGATCAGCTCGGCTTTTGCCGCGATGACGCCCGACTCGGTATTGCCGCGTTGGTTTTCCGCTGCGACGGCTTCTGCGATCAGCCAGTGCAGGGTCGCATCAAGGTCTTCCAGCGCGCCGGCGTCTTCGGAGCGCAGGTCGACTTCAAGCCAGACTGCGTTGGGAATGGCGTTGATCGAGGTTCCTCCGCCGAGAACCGAAGCGCAATAGGTGGTGCGCGGATTTTCGGGAACCTCCGTCTGTGACAGGCCAGTCACCACATGCGCCAGCGCATGAGCCGGATTGACCGTGCCGAACGCCGCCAGCGAATGGCCGCCTGGCCCGGTGAAGCTGATATGATAGCGGCGGGAGCCGACAGCGCCGGTCACAAGACGATCGAGGCTGATGCCGTCCATGGTGAAAAACGCGGTGATCCGGTCGCGATAGGCGTTTTCCGTAAACAGGTGGCGGACACCGCGCAGGTCGCCCTTGCCTTCCTCGCCGACATCGCCGACGAACAGAAGATCGCTTTCCGTTTCGATGTTTGCGGCATCGAGCGCACGGATGAAGGCAAGCAGCACGGCCAGCCCGCGCGTGTCGTCGCCGACGCCCGGCGCAAACAGTTTCGTGCCCTCGCGCCGCACGGTGCAATCGGTGCCTTCCGGGAAAACCGTATCGAGATGTGCGGCCACGACCGTCAGTCCGCCATTGCCGCGCCCGCGCCTGAGGCCGGTGACATTGCCGATCCCGTCGCGGCCGACATCTTCCAGCCCAAGCGCATTGAACATCGCCTCGTAAGCTAAAGCACGCTTCTCCTCGCCAAAGGGCGGCGAAGGGATTTCCGTCAGCGTTATGATGTCGTCGACGAAACGGTCATGATCCGCCTTCAGCACGGCTGCAGCGGCCTTGAATTGTTGCGACGCGAGAATGGTTTCGATTTCTGTCATGGGTTTACGGTTCCTTTGCCCTGCAAAGGGCATTTCTGCTGGAATACAGGCATTCGGGCACCTGTCGTTGGAGGTGAGACAAGGACTTTGCGGCGGCATTCGCCGGCGAACGCCTCGAAAGATTGCGCAAAAAAAATGCAACGCAAAAAGTTGACGTAAAATTGATCAAAAACTTGACTCGCGCGGTCTTCGGCAGTCTGATCGAAAGCCGATATTCAACCGTCCTGGATGCCGGTCATGGAACTGAGACTTCTGGAAGATTTTGTCTGCCTGAGCGAAGTCAGCAATTTTTCGCGCGCCGCCGAGCTGCGCCATGTCACGCAATCGACCCTGTCGAAGCGGATCAGGATGCTGGAACACTGGGTCGGCGCGGCGCTGGTCGACCGGTCGAGCTATCCGGTTTCGCTGACCGCGGAAGGCCGGATCATGCTGCCGCAGGCGCGTGAACTGGTGCGGCAGATCAACGGGCTGCGGGCTGGAATTCGCAGTTCCGGCCTCGACCGGGATGAAAAGATTCGCGTCCTCGCCATGCATACGCTGCGTGTGACCTGTATTCCGATCTGGCACAAGGCGGTGGAAACGCGCATCGGTTCGTTTGAGGAATATCCCTGCCCGGCCAATACCGCCTACAGCGAAACCGTGCGCCAGTTTCGCAATGATGAAAGCGACTTTCTGCTGACCTATGTTCACCCTTCGGTCAGCATGGGCTTTGAGGCCTCCGAACTGGAGTCGATCACGCTCGGGCGTGAACGCATTCTGCCGGTCAGCGCGCCTGATTCCGACGGGAAACCGCTGCATTCGCTCGAAACCGACGGCATTATCCGCTATCTGAGCTACGGAACGCAGAGTTTCTTCGGTCAGGTTCTCGCCCCGGTCCTGCGCGAACATCCCCTGCCGCTCAATGTCGTCGCGGTCAATGCCATGAGCGTCGGTTTGCACTCGCTGGCGCTGGTGGGCACGGGCGTTGCCTGGATCCCGGAAAGCCTTGCGCATCGCGATCTCGAGGAAGGACGTCTGGTGGTTGCCGGAAAGGACAACTGGACGATCTTCGCCGATATTTCCCTCTACCGGAAAACGTCTGCGAAACACCGGCCTCTTGCCGAAAAGGTCTGGCAGGCGACGCAGGAAGAGGCGCGTTCCGTGGTGACGCCCTTCCCGCAGCGTTATGCCCAGTCCTACGCCTGAGCAGGACATCGCCTGTTTCCGACACGAAAGCATCATGCGGCTTCGGAGCGCCCCGGTTTCCGGGCGACGAGCTTTGCCAGCGGTTTCAGCGAGCCAAGCCCGTCGATATCGTCAAGCGTTGCCTGCATGGCGGCGTCGAACGGCAGCCCGGCGGCGGCGAAACAGTCGCGGAGCTTGAACCGGCGCGCATCTTCGGAAAGCGGGTCCATCAGCGTGCCGCGCGCATGCGCAAGCGAGGCTGTCAGCACCCGGCCATCCTTCAGCTGCACCCGCGCCTGATGCGGCGGCCGTGTGCTGCCCTGCTCCTGTTCCGGCGGCATGATGTCCATCGTGATCTTCGAAAAAAGCGCGCGCAGATGCGGCCGCATGACGGCGGCATCGGTAAAGTCGGCAAGCGATAATTCGTCCTCGAACAGCGCCAGCGCCACGCAATACTGCATCGAAAACCGCCCTTCCATCGCCGTCAACGGTTCGGGATAGGCGAGATTGCGGAAATTGGCGCGGCCGACGGTGAGCGTAATGCCGTCCACGTCGTCTGCGGCAAAGCCGTGCTCGCCGCGCAGGGCGACAATCATGTCGACCGAATTGTGGGTCGAACCGCAGCAGGGATGAATTTTCGGCATCAGCCCGTCGGTTTCGATCACATGGGGCGTCGTAGCTTCCGGCATTGTCCACGCGGCCGCTGCACCGCCGCCCATCAGCGCACCGAACCCCTGCGCGCGTTCGAGAATGTCGGCGCGACCGTAAAGGCCGCTGCGCGCCAGAAGTGCGGCCTCCACGGCATTGCGCGCGGCCATGCCGGCGTGAAACGGCTTGGCCGGCGTTCCGAACTGGCCTTTCATGCCGGCCGCCGAACTGACGGCAAGCGACATGGCCTGCACCACGCCGGCATGATCGAGCCCCAGCAGGGCGGCACATCCCGCCGCCGTGCCGATCGCGCCAACGGTCGATGTGGCGTGCCAACCCGCCGCATAATGTTCGGGGCGCACGCCGGAGCCGACCAGCGCCTGTGCCTCGAGGCCTGTCAGATAGGTGTCGATGAGGACGGCACCCGAAACATTCAGTAATTCGCCCAGCGCCAGAAGCGCGGGAACGAGCACAGCCGAGGCATGGCTCATGCCCGGCCCGAAATTGTCGTCGAAATCGAGCGCATGTGCGGCGATACCGTTGATCATCGCGGCCTGCGCCGGATCTGCAGAACCGCCGCCGACCAGCGTTGAAGCCCCGTCATGTCCGGCCCTCAGCAATGCGCTGCGGGCGGCAAGAACGGCCATGTCGCCCTGCCCGGCAACCATGCAGGCCAGCGTATCGGCTATGGCATTGCGCGCGGCGATACGGTTTTCGGTGGTGACGGCGACGCCGCCTGCCGCGCGGGCGGCAATCTGTTCAAGAATGGTTTCCATGCGTTTTTCCGGGGTTCAGCTGCGCGCGACGGCCGGCGCCGAGGCGGCAAGAAAGTTGCGGGTATAGGTCTCGCGGACATTGCCCGCGCGAAGCTGATCGGGCGTCAGTTGTTCGAGAATGCGGCCGCCCTGCATCATCGCGATGCGGTCGCACATGTGAGCGATGACGGCGATGTCGTGGCTGACCATCAGGTAGCTCAGTCCGCGCTCGCGGCGCAGTCGGTTCAAAAGGTTGAGGATTTCCGCCTGCACGGAGACATCGAGCGCAGACGTCGGCTCATCCAGCAGCAGCAGCTCCGGCTCGCAGATCAGCGCGCGCGCAATCGCCACGCGCTGGCGCTGCCCGCCGGATAATTCGTGCGGATAGCGGAACCGGAAGCTGGAATTGAGCCCGACGGACTGCAGGACCTCATCGATCCATTGCTGCGACTTGCCGAGCTTCATGATTTTGATCGGCTCCGCCAACACGCTCTGCACCATCTTGCGCGGATGCAGAGAGGCATAGGGGTCCTGGAACACCATCTGAACCCGGCGGAAAAAGTCGCCGCTGCGCTTGTTCTGCAACTCCTTGCCGTTCAGCAGGATCGAGCCTTCATAATCGCTGTTGAGGCCGGAAATCGCACGCAGCACGGTCGATTTTCCGCAACCTGACTCCCCGATCAGGCCAAAGGCGCTGCCGCGCGGGATTTCGAAGGAAATGTCGTCGGCCACGGTAATGGTCGCTGCGTCGTAACCGAAGCGGACCGTCAGGCCGAGCGTTTCGAGAATGTTTTCCGCCATCATGCCAGCTCCACTTCGGTGTCGTCCAGCCAGGCGGGGTCACGCACGGGCACGGCCAGTTCGGCGCGCGGACTGTCGAGCCGCGGCAGGCTGTCCAGCAAACCGCGCGTATAGGGATGTTGCGCCCGGCCGAGATCGCGGGCGGCAAGGTCTTCCATCACCCGCCCGCCATACATGACCAGAACCCGGTCGCAGAAATCCGCCACAAGATTGAGGTCGTGGGAGATGAAGATCAGGCTGGCGCCGGCGCGCTCCACAAGCTCCTGCAGCACCGACAGAACCTGCCGGCGCACGGTAACATCCAGCGCCGAGGTCGGTTCGTCGGCGATGATCAGTTTCGGCTCGGGGATCAGCATCATCGCGATCATGATGCGCTGGCCCATGCCGCCGGAAACTTCGTGCGGCAGCAGGTCGAAAACCCGCTCCGGATCGCGGATATGAACGCTTTCGAGCATTTCAAGCGCGCGGCGGCGGGCCTCGGTGCGGCTTGCCCGGTGATGGACGCGGTAGGCTTCCGAAATCTGTTTTCCCACCGTCATCAGCGGATTGAGCGAATATTTCGGATCCTGCAGGATCATCGCGATTTCGCGCCCGCGGATACGCCGCATGCGCCGTTCCGACAGGTCGAGTATATTTTCGCCGTTGAACACCATCCGGTCGGCCGTCACCTTGGCCGTGGGCGGCGACAGCCGCATGATCGAGCGGCCGGTCTGGCTCTTGCCGGAGCCGCTTTCCCCGACAATGCCGAGCTTTTCGACGCCGAGGTCGAAGGAGACGTTGCGGACGGCATGAGTGGTGCGGTTTTCGCCGTGGAAGTGGATGTTGAGCTTGCGGATGCTCAGGATCGGATCATCAGTCATGCCGCGCTCCTATTCATGCCTTGGGTCGAGGACATCGCGCAGACCGTCACCGACGAGATTGAACGCGATCGAGGTCACCAGAATGGCGATACCGGGAAAGGCCGCGACATGCGGGCTTGTCAGGATGAACTGCCGGGCCGCCGACAGCATCGCGCCCCATTCCGGCGATGGCGGCTGCGCGCCGAGACCGAGAAAGCCGAGCCCCGCCGCCGACAGGATGATCGAGGCCATGTTGAGGGTGATCCGGGCGATGACCGAGGGAATGCACATCGGCATGACATGGCTGACGATCAGCCTTGTGTTGGATGCGCCCTGCAGCCGGACGGCGGAAATATAGTCCGACCGGCGGATAACCATGGTTTCGGCCCGCGCCAGACGGGCAATCGGCGGCCAGGACGCCAGCGAAATGGCGATGATGGCATTGTTGATCCCCGGCCCGAGGGCTGCGACGAAGGCGAGCGCCAGCACCAGCGACGGAAAGGCGAGGAATATTTCGGTGATCCGCATCAGCACGATATCGACCCAGCCGCCGAAATAGCCGGAAACCGTGCCGACGATCAGGCCGACGGGGGCTGCGATCACCGCCGTAAGGCAAGCAATATAAAGGGTGATGCGAGCGCCGAACAGAAGCCGCGAATAGATATCGCGCCCGAGTTCGTCCGTGCCGAACCAGTGCTGAAGCGACGGCCCCTGCAGGCGGTTTGCAAGGTCCTGGGTGAAAATGTCCTGCGTGGCGAGAAGCGGCGCGAAAACGGCGGCGAAAACGATGATCGCCAGCAGGGCGAAACCAAGAAGGGCGGAGCCGTTGCGGCGCAGTTTGCGCCAGCCGAGCCACACCTGCTGGGCGCGGGCTTGCGCCGGAGAAACCGGGTTTTCGGCCGTCAGCCAGTCGCGGAAGGATGGTGTTTTCGCCGGATGGGTGGTGTCACTCATATCCTTCTCCTTCTCAGCGGGTTCTGGGGTCGATGACGCGATAGAGAAGATCGCAGACCAGGTTGAGGAGGACGAAAATGACGCCGATGACCAGCGTGCAGCCGACCACGGCATTCATGTCACCGGACAGCAGCGAATTGGTCATGAAACGGCCGAAACCGGGCCAGGCGAACACCGTTTCCGTCAGCACCGCCCCTTCCAGCAGATAGGCATAGGAGAGCGCGATAACGGTGATGACCTGCACGGCAACATTGCGAAACACATGGGTCCACACGATCCGCCACAGGCCGAGCCCCTTGGCGCGGGCGCTGATGACATATTCCTGCTCGAGCTGGTCGATCATGAACGAGCGCGTCATCCGGCTGATATAGGCGAGCGCGCTCAGCGCCAGGATCGAGGCCGGCAGGATGATGTGGCCGAACACGTTCTTGAAAAGCCCCCAGTTGTGCTGGAGCGCAGCGTCGACCAGAAAGAAACCGGTGACCTGATGAAGCTCGAATTCCCAGGTAAAATCGATCCGTCCCGGCCCGTTGACCCAGCCAAGCTGGGCGTAGAGCAGGACCAGACCCATCAGCCCCAGCCAGAAATTGGGTGCCGAATAGCCGAGCAGCGAAAGAATACGCGCGACATGATCGACGATCGAATTGCGATAGACGGCGGCAATCACGCCCAGCGGAACGCCGATCACCGTACCGATCAGCATTGCCAGCGTCGCCAGTTCCATGGTGGCCGGAAAAACCCGGGCAATCTCGTCTGAAACCGGCCGCCCCGAAATCAGCGAATTGCCGAAGTCGAACCGGGCAACGTCCCAGAGATAATGCGCAAACTGCACAAGAAGAGGCTGATCGAGACCCAGTTTCTGGTAAAGCGCATCATAGGCTTCCTGCGTGGCATTGTCGCCAAGGATCGCCAGAACCGGATCGATCGGCAGCAACCGCCCGATGATGAAGGTCAGGGCGGCAAGGCCGATCAGCGTTGCCGCAAACGACAGAAGAAATTTTGCGCCGCCGAAGATGCGCGGCAGGCGAAGGGACCTGCCGCGCGCGCCTGCGGACGCGCTTTTATCAAGCGTTCCGGCGTCAGCCATTATTTACTCGCCATGTCGTAGTAGACTTGGAAACCGTTCCAGGTCCAGTTCTTCAGCGTGTCGCGCGCAGCGGCCACGAAATAGGTCTGGAACATGATCGCCATCTCGCCGGTTTCCATCCAGCGCTTCTGGAGATCGGCATACATGGCCTTGCGCTTTTCCGGGTCCGTCTCGACGGCGGCCGCTTCCACGATCGCGTTATATTCCGGGTCCTGATAGGAGGCGCGCCATGCCGGATACTGCGTCAGCTGCGCCTCAAAGGAATTGTCCGGGTTCATGACCAGACGCGAGGCATTGCCGTGGGCATCGGGAACACCGGTCTGCCAGGCCTTGATCCCGGACTGGTATTCGCGGCCACGCACCCGTGCAAAGAACTGCGCATTGGCCATCTGCTCGATATTGAGTTCGACGCCGATCTGGGCGGCGTTCTGCTGAACATGCTGGCCAAGCGGCGCCGACCACGGCAGCGAACCGACAAGGATCGTCGCCTCGAAACCATCTGGATATCCGGCTTCGGTGATGAGCTCCTTCGCCTTGTCCAGATCGAGGTGGAACGGGCGGGCCTCGTCTTCCGGCAGGGCGCCGAACGCGCCGGACTGGGCGAAACTGTTCCACGGCTTGCCGAGATACTGCATCACCGTATCGCCGAGCGCGTCATAGTCGATGAGATATTTCATCGCCAGCCGCACCTTCTGATGGCTGAAAATCTCGTCGGCGGTGTTGAAGGTCCAGAAGATCAACTGCGGCTTCAGCGCCGAGGTGACATGGATGCCGTCCATCGCCTCCAGTTCGCGCAGGTCTTCCGGCGTCAGGTCGCGGGCGATATCGACATCGCCTTTTTCGACCATCAGGCGCTGCGTCCCGGTTTCGGCAACATGGCGGATCATCACGCGCGACAGACCCGGCTTTTCGCCATAATAGTTGTCATTGGCTTCCAGAAGCACGCCCTGCCCCTGATTCCAGCTGGCCAGATGATAGGGACCGGCGCAGGCGGTCTTGTCCTTCAGATAGGCGTTGCCGAAATCGCCATCCTGCTCGTTCTGCATGATCAGCTCTTTGTCGAGCGCGATCGATACGCGATTGGCGGCAATGGCCTGCATCAGCAGCGAAGACGGATAGACATCGCCGAATTTGAGCACCAGCGTATAATCGTCCGGCGCGGTGATGCGCTCATCCATGTTGTCGACGGAAAACCCGTAATCCGTCAGTGCCGCCGCATTGCCGTAGCCAAGCGAAATCGCCCGTTTCAGCGACCAGACGAAGTCCTCCGCCGTTACCGGGTTACCGGAGGGAAAGACGGCATCCTGATGCAGGTTGAAGGTGATGGTCTTGCCGTCCTCGGAAACCGTCCAGCTTTCGGCCAGCGCCGGAATGACCTCGGCTTCGGCTTCCGGTTTGAAACTGACCAGAGCATCGCATGTGTTCTGCAGCAATTCATTGGTGACGACCTCGCCGACCTGTGCCGGGTCGAATGTCGAAATGGCGTCGATATTCCATGCCATGACGAGCGCGTCGTCGGGCGTTGCCGCCAGTGCCGGCAGAGCGCTGCCGCCGGCGAGGAAAGCGGCTGTGAGAAGTCGCGGAATTCCGTTCATTTGGCTGATATCCTTACTGTTCCCGTTTTCAGTTTGCCGGACCGTGGCTTTTTGCCCTTTTGTCGGTCCGGATATTCTCCGCACCCCGACCCTCGAAAGGCCGGGTGTGACTGTCATTCGGCAGCGGCGGCAGGCCGCGGCTGAAGCGGCGGTTTCACATCTGCCGGAATCGGGCAGACATAAGGCTCGCGGGCGAGATTTTCGGCATGTGCCTTCTTCACCCGCGCCATGAGCGTTTCATCTTCCATCAGCATGCGGCCGGTTGCCGCCATCACCTTGCTGACATAGGTCATGGCCTTGTGGGCGGCCGGCGCCTTGCCCTGCGCGACGATCTGCCAGCTGTGCCCCGGCGTGCCGATGGCGTGGGTCGCCGCATGCGCCTGAACCGTGGGCACGGCCCAGGAAACGTCGGCAACATCGGTCGAGCCCATCATCTTCTCGCCTTCAAGCTCGAGCGGCAGAACGTAATCGCAAAGCGGCTCGCCTTCGCGTGGTTCAAGCCCGACGGAGCGATAGGACGCGGCGATATCGGCCGGCGTCAGTGTCTTCTGGATTTCGGCGGCAAATTTTCGGTCCGCCTCGTCGAAGGCGATGCCGCCGAGCGCCTCGAACGCCTTCTGCATCGCCTCGTCGAGCGGCTTGTTGCCCAGCATGTTGGAAACGGCGGACATGATCGAGATATCGACGCTCGTCTCGGTCATCATCGCAGCACCGCGGGCGATCTTCTCGACCCGCGCATTGAGGTCGAACATGCCCGAAAGCGTGGTCGAGCGAATGGCATAGCGGGTCTTCGCCTTGCCCTGAACCACGTTCGGCGCGGTGCCTCCGGCATTCAGATAGGCATAATGGATGCGGCTTTCCTGCGGGACATGCTCGCGCAGATATTGCACGCCGACGTTCATCAGCTCGGCGGCGTCAAGAGCGGAACGGCCCAGATGCGGCGCGGCGGCGGCGTGGCTGGAGCGGCCGGTAAATTCGAAATCCATGCGGGTATTGGCAAGGCTTTGCGCCTTGGCAACGCCGGTCATGGCGGCGGGGTGCCAGGTGATCGCGGCATCGACATCGTCAAACGCGCCGTCGCGCACCATGAAGGCCTTGGCTGCACCGCCTTCCTCTGCCGGGCAGCCGTAATAGCGCACGCGGCCCGGCGTGCCGGTTGCCGCCAGCCAGTCCTTCAGCGCACAGGCTGCCAGAAGCGCGGCGCTGCCCAGAAGGTTATGGCCGCAGCCATGGCCGGGACCATTGGCTTCGATGGGTTTCGGCTCGGCGATATTGGCTTCCTGGCTCAGGCCCGGGAGCGCATCATATTCGCCGAGAATGGCGATCACCGGACCGCCCTCACCCGCTTCGCCCATCACGGCGGTCGGAATGCCAGCGACCTCCTCCGTCACGGCAAAACCTTTTTCGCGCAGCATCGCCGTATGTTCGGCGCAGGAGCGGTATTCCGCATAAAGCGTTTCCGGCATGCCCCAGACCCGGTCGGCAAGACCGATCAGATCCGCGCTGTGTTCATCGACATAATCCCACACCGGCTCGGAATTCTGCATTTCATTCCCCTGAACGTTATTTTGTTTGCAACGATTATCGAGTTTCCGGCCAGGCCGTGGTTCTGTCCAATGACAATGCGCGCAGATTCCAGTCATCATAAGAATAGATGATCTTCCCCTTCGCCAACCGCGCCGCCGGCCGATGCGCTTCAGGAATAGTTTCTGGAAAACATGGAATTGGTCAGCCGCCGGCGCGGCTGCTAATCAGGATATGTGCAGGCCGTTTTCAGAAACCGGCTTTCCGTTCAGGGTTCACGTCAAATGTCTGGCGAACACCAACGTCTGACAGGTCAGCAGCTTTACGCCGTGCCCGCAGACACACAGGAAATGGGATATGACAGAACTGAACTGGGGTGATGCGGAGAAGGTGGCGGCAGCGCGCGTTGGTGCATGGCGGGAAACGGAGCCGGGTGGCGCCATTGTCGTCTTCGATGCGGGCGGTCCACGTATCGCTGTCGCCAGCGGCGTGGAAAATCTTTCGACGCTGAAGCCGTTTACCGCAGACACTGTCGTCCGCTACGCCTCCATCACCAAACACGCCTTTGCCTCACTGGTCACGGCGCATAACGATATCATCGGCCTCGATGATCCGCTCGGGCGTCACCTTCCCGAACTGCAACCGCCTCTGGCGGAGGTAACCGTGGGGCAGGCACTCGATATGACCGGCGGCCTGCCGGATGTGCGCGAATGCCTGACCCTGCTCGGCCTTTCGGTTTTCACCGAAACCGCCGCCCGCCCCCTGTTTGAATTTCTGACCCGCATGACCCGGCTGAATTTTCCGGCCGGCACGGAAATTTTTTATTCCAACACCGGCTACCGGCTGGTGGAAACCGCACTGGAGTGTAGGAATATATTCTTCCGCGACTACATCCGCAGACAGGGTGAAACGCTCGGCGTCACCTTCGATGCGCCGGATATGTGGAGCGAGCCGGTCCGCGATCTGGCTCCCGGATACTGGCGCGACGGCGAACATTGGCGGCTTTCGGCGGCGGGTCTGCATATTTCCGCATCCGGCAGCATGACCGGCAGCGCCGCCGCGCTTGCCGCATGGGTGCAGGCACTGATGACAGAAAGAGGCGAATATGCCGGCATTCTGGAGCGTCTTGCCGCCCGGCGTTATCTCGCCGATGGACGCCCGACGGATTACGGCCTCGGCATACGCCGCGTCCAGCTCGGCAACAGAACATTGTTCGGCCATGGCGGCTCGCATCCGGGCTACAAGAGCCATTTTCTCATCGACCGCGAAAGCATGACCGGCGCTGTTATTGTCGCAAACCGCGAAGATGTCGATGCCTACGCGATGGCAATGGATGTCATGGCGGCGCTCACGGGCGAAAACCTGCCGGAGCCTGCAACGCGCCTGCCGGATGGGCTTTACGTGACTGCAAACGGTCCATGGTGGATTGAGGTCAAGGGATCGTCTCTGACCTATCTGAACAATTCAGACACACTTTATGCGGACGATGACGGGACCGCGGCATCGCACTCGCCGACATCACCGGCCCGGCTGCGATGGGACGGAAACGCGATCACCGGCGAAATCGGCCATGCCGAACACCGTTTTCTGCCCGCCGATCCCGAGCCCGTTCCCGCCGGCCTTCAGGGCCGATGGCTTTCCCCGGAAGGGGCAATGATCGTGATAGACGGCACCGACGTGATTATCGGCACCGGCCCGGTAAAACGGCGCATGCCGCTCACATCGCTGGGCCGGGGTCGTTTTCTGTTCAGTCTCGTGGATGGTCCCTGGACCAAGCGGATATTGCTGCACAGGCTGACGGAAGACCGACTGGAACTGGTTCTGAGCCGCGCGCGGATGATCGAATATCAGCGTCTGGCATAAGGCCGGGCGCTCATTGCCAAAGCGTCGGCGTCACCCCGCCGCCTGACTGAAACATCACGCCCCTTGTGTCGCCTCCGCCGCCATTTCGCGCAGCAGGCGCACGGCGTGGGGATAGCCGCGGGCGCCGCAGCCGGCCATTACCGCCGTTGCCACGGGCGAGACCAGCGAGTTGTGGTACATCGGTTCGCGTTTGTGGACATTGGAGATATGGAACTCGATCAGCGGGCCGGGATACATCTTCAGCGCATCCATCATCGCCATCGAATAGAAGGTGAAGGCGGCGGGGTTGATCAGCAGCGCCGAGGAGGCATCGATGGCCTCGTGGATCCACTCGATCATCTCCTGCTCGGAATTGGTCTGGCGAAACACCAGCCCCTCCTCCCCTGCGGCTTCCATGCACATGGCTTCGACTTCGGCCAGGGTCGTATGGCCGTAGACTTCCGGCTCGCGCAGGCCGAGCCGGTTGAGGTTGGGTCCGTTCAGGACATAAACGGGTTTGGTCATGCGGTTTTACCCCTTGTAGCCGAACTGGCGCGGCAGCCAGAGCGAGAGATCCGGAAACAGCGTGATCACCAGCAGCGCGGCGATGAGCGCCAGCAGGAACGGCAGGATTTCGCGGATGATGGCATGCAGTGACTTGCCCGATATGTTCGACATCACGAAAAGCAGCAGCCCATAGGGCGGCGTAATCAGCCCCAGCATGATGTTGACCACGCAGACGACGCCGAAATGCACCAGATCGATGCCGAGCGCGTTGGCTGTCGGAATGAACACCGGCACGATCACCAGCAGAACGGTCGTGCCTTCAAGCAGGCAGCCCAGCGCCAGCAGGATGACGTTGACGATCAGCAGGAACATGATCGGCGAGAGATTAAAACCCGAAAGCCAGTTGCTCAGCGTTGTCGGCACATTCTCGATCGTCACCACATAATTGAAGACCAAGGCGCCTGCGATCAGCATACCGATGGAGGCGGTGGTCCGCGCGCTCGACAGCAGTGAATGATAGACCGCGCTTGCGCTGACGCTGTTGTAAAGCAATGCGGAAACGAGAAGGGCATAGAGCGCGGCAATCGCGGCCGCCTCGGTCGGCGTTGTGGCGCCGCCATAAATGCCGCCCAGAAGCACCACCGGCATCATCAGCACCGGGAAGGCCTTGACCACGATGCCCGGCATCTTGCGCATCGGCACCGGCTCTTCCACCGGAAACGACCGGCGACGCGCGCTCGTCAGAACGATGGTGGCCTGCACAATTCCCATCAAAAGTCCCGGAATCATGCCGGCAAGGAACAGGTAGCCGATGGAGGCATCCGAAACCAGCGCATAGATGACCATCGGGATCGATGGCGGAATGATCGGCCCGATCACTGCGGTGGAGGCCGTCAGCGCAGCCGCAAACGCCGGCGGATATTTGCCGTCCGCTGTCATCATCTTCTGCATCATCTTGCCGGTGCCCGCCGCATCGGCAAGCGCGGAACCCGACATGCCGGCGAAAATGATGCTTTGCGCCACATTCACCAGCGCCAGCCCGCCGCGGAAACGGCCGACGAAGGCGTTACAGAAGGCCAGAAGCCGCAGCGTCATGCTGCCGGAATTCATCAGTTCGGCGGCAAGGATGAACAACGGCACGGCCAGCAGGATGTAGCTGGAAAACAGGCCGTTGAGGATCTGCTCGGCGGCCGTGCCCATGTCGAGACCGGCCAGCATCAGATAAAGGATGGACGATGCGATCATCGCGTGACCGACCGGCAGCCCCAGAAGCGCCAGAAGGAGGATCGAGATGATGCAGATTGTGAAGGGATCCATCATTCTTCATGCCCCCCGAGCTCGGCATGCTCGACATACCGGTCCGTCAGCGCGCTCCATAGCAGCCACGCATAACGTATGAGCGTTGCGACGGCGAAGATGATGTAGATCGAATAGACATAGTCATAGGGAATATCGAGATAAGAGGTATCCTGGACCTTCATGAAGGTCACATAGTCCCATACGGCCGGCAGTGAATAGCCGTAGAGAAACAAGAGCGCCACGGCCGCCAGCACCGACATGACGCGCCGGACACGGTGGCCGGCAAGCGCCAGCACGAAGTCGAAGCGGATCTCGTCGGCTTCACGCAGAACGAAGGCCGCGCCCCAAAGCACGAGCCATAGCCACATCAGGATTGTCAGTTCGGACGCGCCGCCGATCGGCAGGTTCAGGAGATAGCGGAACGCTACCTGAACAATGAAGGCGATAAACATGATCGCCAGCATCAACGCAGCGATATTCTCGGCCCTTCTGTGCAGCCATGCACCTATTTGCGTTAGTTGTTGCAAGATATTCTGCCTCAAACGGATCGTACCCGTTTCCGGGTACGATCACTGACGGTTACTGGATAAGTTCAGAGCGCGTTGATGCGATCGAGCATGCCTTCCGGCCAGTCTTTCGACAGATCGGAATCGAGATACATCTGCTGCGCATAGGTGCGGAACGCATCGACATCGGGCGTGTAGATGTTGAGGCCCTGTTCTTCGAAGAATGAAGCCAGTTCGCCCTCACGCGCCAGATGCTGCTCGGTGCTCCAGGCGATCGCCTCGTCCGCGGCCGCCTCGAATGCCTGCCGCTGCTCATCGGTGAAGGAATCCCAGACCTCCTGCGAAATCACCAGAAGATCGTATCCCACCAGATGCGAGGTCATGACAATCTGGTCCATGACTTCGTAGAACTTCATGTTCTCGACGTTGGGCAGCGGATTGTCCTGGCCATCGATCGCCCCGGTCTGGAGACCGGTATAGACCTCGGCATAGGCCATCGGCGTCGGGTTGGCGCCAAGTGCGCGGCCAAGGAACTGCCAGGCATCGCCGCCGGGCATCCTGAGCTTCACGCCAGCCATGTCTTCCGGCGTGTTGATCTCCTTGTCGATCCGCAAACCGACCTGACGCGTGCCGAAATAGGTCGGCCCGAGAATGTGAATGCCAAGCTGATCTTCGGCCAAGGCCTTCATCTCGGCACCGGCATCGCTCTTGAAGAATTCATTCAGATGCGCGGCATCGCGGAACAGATAGGCCGATGTCAGGATGGAAAAGGCCGGCACCTGCGTCGCGATATCCTGCGGCGAGACGTTGCCCATTTCCAGATTGCCGCGCTGGATGGCGATAATCTCGGTGGTCTGCTTGAACAGATTGCCACCATAGTAAAGCTCCAGATCGGCAATATCAGCCACGTTTTCCTGAAGCCGCTTCATCATATCCGCACGGATATCCTGCTCGGAAAACACCGCCGAGAAGCGAAGCTGCGGCTTATCCTCCTGCGCCAGCGCAGGCGTGACAAGTCCAAGAGCCAGTCCAACGGACGCAACAGCGCCCAACAGGTTTCTACGATTGATCATTTCTCTCTCCTCCAGTTTGCACCCTGCGGGTTTCCCGCCGCAGGATGTCCTCATTGTCGCGCGATTATCGCACGCTCCCATGATTTTTCAGGCCCGCGGGCCTTATTCCTCAAAGATTGTTGATCTTTTCCAGCATGCCTTCCGGCCAGTCCTTCGACATGTCCGAATCGAGATACTGCTTCTGCGCGTAGGTACGGAACGCATCGACATCGGGCGTATAGACGTCGAGTCCCTGATCCTTAAAGAACGACACCAGTTCGTCTTCCTGCTCCAGATATTGCGCATTCGACCAGGTAAAGGCCTTGGTCGCGGCATCGCGCAGGGTCTGCTGCTGTTCCTCGCTCAGGCTGTCGAACTTCTTCGCGCTCATGATCAGCATGCCGAAGCCGACATTGTGGCTGGTCAGAACGATCTGGTCCGTCACCTCGTAGAATTTCATCGCCTTGTCGTTGGGAAGCGGATTGTCCTGCCCGTCGATCACGCCCGTCTGCAGGGCGGTGTAAACCTCCGGATAGGGAATCGGAACCGGATTGGCGCCGATCGCCTTGCCGAGGAACTGCCAGCTTTCACCGCCAGGCATGCGCAGCTTGATGCCCGACATATCCTCCGGCGTCATGATCTTCTCGTCACCGACGACATTGACCTGCCGGCGGCCGTAATAGGCGGGCGCCAGGATCTCGATGCCCATTTTATCGCGCGCGAGTTCGCGGAACGTATCGCCGATCTCGCTGTTGAAAATCCGCATCAGGTGATCGGCATCGCGCACGACATAGGCCGCGCCGAGAATATCGAATGCCGGGGCCTGCTCGGCAAAATCCGACGGCGGCAGGATGGCCAGATCCAGATTGCCGCGCTGGACGGCAACCAGTTCCGCGCCCTGCTTGACCAGCGTGCCATTGAAGTGGGCTTTCAGGTTGAAGTCATCGCTGATGTCGTCTGCAAAAATGCCGGTCATCGCCTGCGAGCGCGGCACATCGGCCGATGTGACATCGGAATAAAGCAGATCGATCTTGTCCTGCGCCTGTGCACCGGCCGCCATGGCAACCGTGACGGCAGCCATCAGAGCCAATCGTCGCATTCTTGTATGGATTGTCATTTTTTTCTTCCTCCTGAATATCCCTAGAAACAAAATCGCTGCTCGGCCAGCCCCTGACCGGCACCGGTTATCGCAAAAACGCTGCCTGCAAGCGGTTCCCTGGCAAGCTGCTCTTCGCTTAGAAACTTGAACGCCGTGGTCACGAACAGCGTCTTGTAATCCGGACCGCCAAAACACAGGCAAGTCGGGTTGGTCACCGGCAGGGAAATCCTGCGGTCGATGCGACCATCGGGCGTGTAGCGCACGACAGCGCCGCCAGCGAAGAACGCCTGCCAGAGGCAGCCGTCGGCATCCACGCATGCACCGTCCGGGCGTTCGCCACCGGCCGTATAATCGGCAAACACCGTGCGCGAGACCGGCCGTTCACCGGCATCATCCAGCGTGATCTTCCAGGTCAGATGCCGCCGCGTATCGGTGAAATACATATGCCGCCCGTCGGGATCGAAGGCGATGCCGTTCGAAACGATGACGTCGTCATAAAAGGCGGTAAACGAACCATCCGGGTCGACACGGTAAAGGCTTCCCAGGCCATCTTTCAGCCCGTTATCCATGGTGCCGATCCAGAGTCGGCCGTTGCGGTCGACGCGGCCGTCATTCAGCCGCGTGGCGGGAAAGTTTTCGTCCGGCACGCGGGCAAAGGGTTCGGATGCCCCCGTCTGCGGATCGAGCAGCACCAGATCCAGATCGCGGGCGACAAGGTGCTTGCCGGAGCGGGTGAGCGCCTGACTGCCCAGATAAGTGCAGGGCTGGGCGCGCGAAAACGCCTCGCCGGTCGACGGATCGAGCTGCCAGAACTGCGGATCTTCGATGTCGATCCACACAAGCCGCCGGGTCTGCTCGCACCACAGCGGCGTTTCGCCAAGCCGGGCCTTTACCGTCTGGATACAGTCCACTTCAGGTGTCATCATCCGTGCCCCCGTCATTGCCGTGGCACCGATGCAGGCCGCATCAGCCTGCGCTGGGCTGCGGTGCGGAACGGCGCGTTGACCGCGCCATACCCCGAATACGCACCCTGCCGCTGAACGATCTCGAAGAAAATGCCATCGCCAAACGGCCGGCTGTAAAGCTGGAAATAGGCGCCGTTCTTGTCTTCGTCGTAAAGGATATTGTGGCGTTTGAGACGCTCGACCGTCTCCGGCTCCACCGCCAGCCGCGCCACGAGGTCGTCGTAGTAATTGTCCGGCATCGGCAGGAATGCAAAACCGTTTGCCGCAAGCGCCTCGGCCGTCGCAAAGATGTCATCGGTCTCGAAGGCGACATGCTGCACCGACGAACCGAAACTGTCGGCCACGAACCGGCCGGCAAAGGTCCTGTGGGTTTCGGCGCCGTTCAGGGTCACGCGCAGCGCGCCATCGGGCGACTGAATGGCCTGGCTGCGGACCAGACCGCCGGGATCGACGACGTCGACGGTCGGCGTTTTTTCGGTCTCGAACAGCGACAGGTAGAACAGCGACCATGTCAGCATTTCTTCGTAATTCATCGTCTGGGCAATATGGTCGATCCGCTTCAGCCCCGCGTCACGCGTCGGCGTATCGTCGGAGACCGGGCGGAACTCCTTGTCCCAGACCCCGGCAAGGCCGCTGCTGTCATCGATGAAATGCATCAGCCCGGCGCCGACGCCGCGAATCGCCGGAATGTCCAGTTCTCCGGTTCCCACCGGCTGATGGAACGGCGTGATGCCGAGCGCCTCGGCCCGCGTGACGGTATCGGCGGCGCTTTCCACCTGCAGCCCGATATCGCAGATATTGAGGCCGTGCACGATATGCGCGCTGTGGGCAAAACCTTCACGTTCGGTATTGATGACCACACGGATGTCGCCCTGCTGCCAGAGTTCCACCTGTTTGGAGATGTGCCGCCCTGCCCGCCGGAAACCGAGCGCCGACAGAATGCCGGCCAGTTCCGCGGCTTCCGTCTCGTCGGCGGCAAATTCCACGAAGGAAACGCCGCGCGTCGAAATCCGCGGCGGCATGTCGGGCAGGTTGAAGGCGTTGTCCGGCTCCTGACGGCGAACCTGATCCATGAGGTAGACGAGCGAACGGTGTCCGTCGCGCGCAATCGCACCGGGACTGCCGCCACGGAACTGGTCGTTGAAGACTTCCAGACTCAGCGGCCCGGCATATCCCGTCGCCGCAACCGCGCGCATGAAGGACACGACATCGAGATCGCCCTCGCCCGGCATATTGCGGAAGTGGCGGGACCAGTAGAGCAGGTCCATCTCGATGATCGGCGCATCGGCAAGCTGAACGAAAAAGATGCGGTCGCCGGGAATGCGGCGGATGGTATCGGGATCGATGCCGCGGCCGAGCGTGTGAAAACTGTCGAGAATGAGCCCGATATTCGGATGATCGGCGCGACGCACGACCTCCCAGGCATCGCGATGGTCCCAGACATGCTTGCCCCATGCCAGCGCCTCGAAACCGACGCGCAAGTTCCGCTTTGCCGCCCGTTCGCCGAGTGCTGCGAAGTCATTCGCCATGCGGTCGATCCCGCCGAGCGCTTCCGGGTGGGTCGACGAGCAGACCAGCACCAGATCGGTGCCCAGTTCCTGCATCAGATCGAACTTGCGCTCCATGCGGTCGAAGGCCCGCGCCCGCAGCGGCTCCGGCAGCCCCTCGAAATCGCGGAACGGCTGGAACAGCGTGATCTCCAGCCCGTGATCGCGCACCATGCGCCCGACCTCGCGCGGCGAGGCATCGAAGGCGATGAAATCCTGCTCGAAAATCTCGATGCCATCGAAACCGGCGGCTGCAATGGCCGCCAGCTTTTCAGGCAGATCGCCGGCAATGCAGACGGTGGCGATTGAGGTCTTCATCCCGTCACGCTCCCTTTTCCGGTGTCGCTTTCGCAAGCAGAACCGGCTTCATTTCGGCAATATCGGGTTCCTTGCCGGTAAACAGTTCAAAGGCGCGGACAGCCTGCCAGAGCGCCATGCCGGTGCCCGGCAAAACCGCGCATCCCTTTTCGGTCGCAGCCTTGATCAGTTCCGTCTCCGGCGGGAAATAGACGATATCGGCCACCCAGTGACGCGGCGCGATCAGATGTTTTGGAAGCGGACAGCCCGGCAGTTTTTCCATGCCCACGGGCGAGGCATTGACGATGCCGTCGACATCGGCGGCAATCTCCGTATTTTCAGCGGCCTGAACCCGGTCGGCGCTGAAATGCTGGGCCAGAACGGCGACCAGCGCGTCAGCCTTTTTCCGGTCGGGATCGAAAACGAACAGCCGGCCAATGCCTTCGTCGAGAAGCGCATGTGCAACCGCCCCGCCGGCGCCACCGGCGCCCAGCAGCAATGCCCTCTCGCGCGCGGCATCTTCGGCCAGTCCGCGGCGCAGGCTCTGGGCAAAGCCCCAGCAATCTGTGTTGTGGCCGATGCGCCGGCCATCCTCGAAAACGACCGTATTCACCGCGCCGACCATTTGCGCGTCCTGCGACAATTCATCGAGATGCGGCATCACCGCCTGTTTGAAAGGATAGGTCACGTTTAGGCCGCGATAGCCTTCGGCTTGCAGCAGATCGAGGATCGCGCCGACATCGGAAGGCAGGTCGCGTTCCAGCACGTCGATAAAGTCGTACTGGTAGTCGAGGCCCAGCGCCTTCGCGGCGGCCATATGCATGCCCGGCGTCCGCGAACCACCGATTCCCTGCCCCAGGAGACCGGCCCTGAAGACCTGACCCGAGCCGGCCCGCGCCGAACGTGCCTGTGTGACGACCATGCAGAAACAACCTCCCAAATAATCTCCTGTTCTTGATTTTGTTCAATTCGGTTAATTATGTCAAGGGAATGTTCGGCACGGTTAGTTTTGTTTTGTGGGTCGTGAAATTGCTGTTTATTATGTAGTAGACGCGCATGGGACACGTTCGGGAGGAGAGAACTTGGCGAAGGGCGAAATCAGGGACGAGGCGGATGTGACCGCACGGCGAAGCTGGAAGCAGGATCCGGAGGCCGTACGCGAAAATATCCTGCAGACGGCCCGCGCCGTGTTTGTCGCCCACGGGCTTTCCGGCGCCAAGATGGACGAAATCGCCGCGCGCACCCGCACCTCGAAGCGCATGATCTATTACTATTTCGGCGACAAGGAGGGCCTTTACCGCGCCGTTCTGGAAGATGCCTATGCCCGCATGCGCCGCGCGGAGGACGATCTCGAACTCGAAAGCCTTCATCCGGTGGAGGCCCTGCGGCAGCTGACGGAGTTCACCTTCGACCACCACAGCCGGGAACGCGATTTCGTGCGGCTGGTGATGGTCGAGAACATCCACCAGGGCCGCCACATGTCGAAATCCGAGATGATTGCGGGACAGAACAGCTCCGCCATCCGGCTTCTGGAGGAGATCTACAGGCGCGGCTGCGACGAGGGCCTGTTCCGTTCCGGCCTGACGGCGCTGGAGCTGCATTGGCACATCTCCGCGCTTGCCATCTTCAACGTTTCCAACCGCGCCACCTTCTCGAACATTTTCGGCACAGAACTGTTCGAACCCAAGGGGCAGGACATGCTGCGCCGGCACACCGGCGACATGGTGCTGCGCTTCGTGATGAAGCCGGGGCTTTCGCCCGAGGATGTCGAGCAGCGCCCGCAGACGAAACCGCGCAAGATCGACCCCGGAATCTACCGCTTTATCGAGGTTCTGGAGGCGCAACAGGCCAGCCTTCCCGCCGGCACGACGCTCGAGGCGCGGCGCGTGCTCTACAATTCGATTGCCCGCAATCTGCGGCTGCCCACACCGCCCAATATCGAGACCGATACCGAACACTGGATCGACAGTGACGGCGGCCCCGTGCGCGTGCGCATTTTCCGGCACATGAGCAGCGGCCCGCAACCGGCCCTGATCTATCTGCATGGCGGCGGTTTCTGGCGCGGCAGCCCCGAATCGCACTGGGACACCACGGCCCGCCTTGCCTCCTGGACCCGGCAGACGGTGATTTCCGTGGATTACGCGCTGGCGCCCGAGCATCCTTGTCCGACGGCCTTGGAACAGACGCTTTCGGTCATTGCCTGGGCGCGCGAACAGGCAGATACGCTCGGCATCGATGCGAACCGAATCGCCATCGGCGGCGATGGCGCGGGCGGCAACCTCGCCGCCGTCACGGCGATGACCTGCCGGGACAGGAACATACCGCTTTGCGCCCAGCTGCTGATCTATCCGATCTGCGATTTCGACCTGACCCGGACGTCCTGCAGGCAGAATGCCGAGGGCCCCTTGCTGCGCCCGGATGACGTGGCCGACATGGGCGCCCGCTACTGTCCGGACAAAAAACGGCTGATCTCCGACCCGATGATCACGCCGCTCTCGGCGCCGACGCATGCGGACCTGCCGCCCGCCTTCATCGCGCTTGCCGCCAACGACCCGATGCACGACAGCGGCGCGGCCTACGCCTCGGCGCTGAAGAAGGCGGGCGTTGCGGTGAGCATCGACGAGGGCGAGGGCCTCGCTCACGATTATCTGCGAACCCTGAGCCATTGCCCGCTTGCAGAAGACAGGCTCAGGATCATGAGTGACTGGCTTCATGAGGTCTTCCGGTTTGCCGGTGACGGTGCCTGACACGGTTTCAGTCCGACCCCATCCTCTCGACCTTTCCGCAAAGATCGATGGCGGCACCAAGCCCGCGGCCGGTGGCCAGCGCCATCTGCGGCAGGATCATCCATTCCAGCGACCAGGCCGCGCCCGAGCGCTCCTGTTCATGGACCAGCGCCTGATGCAGGCCGGAAAGCTGGGTGGCGTTGAAGCGGGCAAGGGTGACCAGAAGTTCGGCCAGAACCGGATTGCTCTTGTGCGGCATGGCCGATGACCCGCCGCCGCCAGACAGCGCGATTTCATCGACGCCCTGCTGCGCCATCAGCGCGATATCCTGCCCCATCTTGCCCAGCGTGCCGGAAATCAGCGACAGCACCGCCGCATATTCGCCGATCCCGTCGCGCATGGCATGCCAGGCCTTTTGTGTCGGCTGAAGACCCAGCCTTTCGGCGACATCGGCAACAACGACATCCGCCTTGTCGCCCAATGCGGAACGGTTTCCCGCCGCCCCGCCGATCTGCACCTTTTCGACGCGCGGGCGCAATGCCTTGAGACGCGCGACATGATCGTCAAGCGGCAGCCGCCATGACAGCAGCCGGTTGCCGACCGTGATCGGCACGGCGGCCTGCATGCGCGTTCGCCCGGTCAGCCGGTTCTCGCCGAAACGCCGTTCCAGCGCGGTCATCGCTGCCATCAGCGCATCGAGACGGGCGAGGAAAAGCGCGGTCGTCTCGCGCAGGGTCATCGCCAGCGCCGTATCGATCACGTCCTGCGATGTCGCGCCCTTGTGCACGGCCTCGGCAGGTGCGATCCGGCGGAGCATTTCGACAAGCGCCGGAACCGGTACGCCGTCAGACCCCGTGCCTGCCGCAAGCGCTGACGGCGGCACGTCCGCCTGCTCTATGGCGCTGGCCGCGTTTTCAGCCTGTGCCGCGTCGAAAACCCCGCAGGCGCCCAGCGCCCGGCTCCACGCCGCCTCGAAGGCCAGCATGTGCTGCAACTGGCTTTCAGGCGACCAGATCGCCGCCGTTTCCGTATCGCCGAAAAGGCCGCCAAGCCAGGGATGATCGAAGACTGATGTGTTCACGCATTATGCTCCAAGAGCGCCGGCACAGTATTCCCATGCCGGCGCGACTGATCAGATGTCGAGGAAAACCGTTTCGCCCTCGCCCTGCAAGCGGATATCGAAACGATATTGCCCCTCGCCCGTCTTTTTCGCGATCAGCGTCGGCACCCGGTGCTTCAGTTCAACGGCACTCAGCAGCCGGTCGCCGCTATTGTCCTCGTCATCGAAATAGATGCGGGTGTTGAGGCCGATATTGATGCCGCGCGCCACGATCCAGATCGAGATATGCGGCGCATTATGCGATCCGCCGCGCCCCCTGAAAGCGCCCGGCTTGACGGTGCGGAGCACGAACTCGCCGCTATCGGCATCGGCTGCAAAGCGGCAATGGCCCGAAACAGCGGGATCGGCACCCGGCTGGCCGGGGAAGATACCGGCGGCATCGGTCTGCCAGCTTTCAAGCATCGCATCGCGGATGGCATAACCGGTTCCATCGAGAACGCAGCCGCGAATTTCGATGATCTCGCCTTTCGCGCCATCGGCAATCGCGTGTTCGCCGATCTCCTCGTCGTAGCTTCCGGGATTGCCGGCATAGGTCGGCATGCAGCCGATATGAACGTAGGGGCCGGCAGTCTGCGACGGCGTTTCGGCCAGAATTTCGGGTCTCTTGATCATCTCACAACCCCTCCAGTCTGTTTTCGAACATGGTCTGACGGCGGCCGCGCAGGACGATATCGAACCGGTAGGCCAGGAAATCGAGCGGGCGGGCCATCGACATGTCCAGCGGCGCGACCAGCCGGTCGAGATTGCTGCGTTCCTTGATGGTGTTGGCGATGGGACAGAGATCGATCAGCGGATCGCCTTCGAAATAGAGCTGGGTGATCAGCCGCTGGCCGAAGCTGTGACCATAGATCGAAACATGGATGTGCATCGGCCGCCAGTCATTGCCGCGATTGGGCCAGGGATAGGCGCCGGGGCGAATGGTCAGAAATTCGTAATAGCCGTTCTCATCGGTGAGCGTGCGCCCGCAGCCGCCGAAATTGGGGTCGAGCGGCGCCAGATAGCTATCCTTCTTGTGGCGATAGCGGCCACCGGCATTGGCCTGCCAGATTTCCACCAGCGTTTCGGGAACCGGCTTGCCGCGCTCATCCAGCACATGGCCGAATACGAGGATGCGCTCGCCGATGGCAGGTGCCGCGCCCTTGGTCCAGTTCAGGATCAGGTTGTTGTCGAGCGCACCGAACATGCCGTGGCCGAACATCGGCCCGGTCTCCTCCGACGGGCCGCTTTCAAGCGAGAGCAGCGGCAGCGTCGGCGAACGCGCGACCGACGTCTTGTAGTCCGGCGCATAGGCCGGTGGATGAACCGTGCGGTTTCGCGGGATCAAAGGCCCGAGATCAGTCATCGTCATTCTCCTCCATTTCGGCGTAGGTTGCCTTCGCCAGCTTCAGGGCATGATTGGCGCGCGGCACGCCCGCATAGATCGCCACATGCTGGAATGCCTCGATGACATCCTGCCTGCTGGCGCCGGTGCGTCTGGTGGCGCGGATATGCATGGGTATTTCCTCAAAATTGCCGGTTGCCGCCAGAAGCGCCAGCGTCAGCATAGACCGTTCGCGCCTGGAAATGGCATCGGAGGCCCAGACCGTGCCCCAGGCGCTTTCGGTAATCAGCGTCTGAAAGGCTTCGTCCAGCCCGGTCTTTGCCGCTTCGGCCCGGTCGACATGGGCATCGCCGAGCACGGCGCGGCGGGTTTTCATGCCTTCTGCATAACGCTCAGTCATGGCGGGTCTTCTCCAGAAAGTCGGTGATCAATGCGGCGACGGCCTCCGGCTTTTCGACACAGGGCAGATGCCCGGCATCCTCAACGATATGGAATGTCGCATGGCAGAGCTTTGCGGTTTCGGCCACCAGTTCGGGCGGCGTCGAGCCATCGAGCGCACCGGCAATCGCCATTGCCGGACAGGTAATCTGCGTGCAGCCTTCGGTAAGGTCAGCCGCTGCCAGAGCGTGGCAGCAGGCGATATAGCCTTCAAGCGTCGTGCGCTCGAGCATGTTGCGCCACTGCGATGCCTCGGGACTGCCAAGAAACGCAGGCGAAAACCAGCGCGGCAGAATGCCATCGGAAATCGCTGCAATGCCGCCTTCGCTGAGAGCGGCGATGCGCTCACCCCAGCTTTCCGCCGTGCCGATCTTCGCCGCCGTATCCATCAGCACCAGCGCCTGCGTCAGATCGGGCCGCTTGATTGCGAAGGACTGGGCAATCAACCCGCCGATGGACAGGCCGACAAAGGTCACGTTGCGAAGACCGAGCGTTTCACAGATGGCGATTGTATCGTCGCTCAACATATCGATCGTGTAGGGCCCGGGCGTGAGGTCGGAAAGGCCGTGGCCGCGCTTGTCGTAGCGCACGATCCGCAGATCCGGCGGCAGTTGTGCAACAAGCGCATCGAAAACCCGAAGATCGGTGCCAAGCGAGTTGGCGAACAGAACCACCGGGCCGTCACGCGGCCCCTCGTCACGCACATGAAGTGCAGCATCACCCGAACGGATCATCATGCTCGTTCCTCCTGATTTCTTTTTGCCATAGCCAACCGGCATTAAAAATTATATTTTCCGGAAAAATTCATAACCCCAGGGTTATACATATGTTCGATCCCCGTATTCGCATGCGGCACCTGCACTGCTTTGTCGAAACCGCGCGCCTCGGCTCGCTGAGTGCGGCTGCCCAAACGCTGAATGTCAGCCAGCCCGCCGCTTCGAAGACGATCCGGGAGCTTGAGGATATTCTCGAGGTCGCGCTTTTCGACCGGTCGGGCCGCAGGCTGGCGCTGACCCAGGCGGGCAAGACCTTTCAGCGCTATGTCGGTTCCGCCCTTGTCGAACTCGGCCGCGCGCAGGCGCTGGTCCGCGAACGGCCGGCACGGCGCTCACGCATCGCCGTCGGCGCGCTGCCGACGGCATCCACTGTGCTTTTGCCGCAGGCCGCCCTTTCACTTCGGCAAACAGCACCTGAATGCCTGCTGAGGGTGACGACCGGGCCGAACTGGCTGCTTTTGTCGCAATTGCGCGAAGGCACGCTCGACATGGTGGTCGGGCGCATGGCCGCAGCCCAGTTGATGGAGGGGCTCTCCTTTCGCCAGCTTTATTCCGAGCCGATCATGGCGGTCGTGCGCTCCGGCCACCCTCTCGATGGCAAGGAGGCGGATGGCGTCACACTTGGCCGCTTTCCGCTGATGCTGCCGCCGCCGGGCGCGGTCATCGCCCCGCTGGTGCAGGCCTATCTGCACGGGATCGGGCTTTTCGATCCGCAGCCCGCCTTCGAGAATGTCGGCCTCGCCTTCGGCCGCAAGGTGGTTCTGTCATCCGACACGATCTGGTTTATCTCCGCCGGCGTGGTTCACGACGAGCTTGAAACCGGCCAGCTTTCCGGCATTCGCCTGAACGACGACCTGCTGGGCGGCCCGGTCGGCGTCGCCATGCGCAATAACGCGGTGATGACCGACGAACAACGCTCCCTGCTCTTAGCACTCGTCGAAGCCGCAGGCCGGCAATAACCGAAACTACAACGCTTCCAGCGCGATTGCGATGCCCTGACCGACGCCGATGCACATGGCCGAAAGCGATTTCTCGCCGGACTTCAGCTCGCGCATGGCCGTGCCGGTAATCCGCGCGCCGGACATGCCAAGCGGATGGCCAAGCGCAATCGCACCGCCATTGGGATTGACCCGAGGGTCGTCGTCGGCGATGCCGAGATGGCGAAGCGTGGCGAGCGCCTGCGATGCGAAGGCCTCGTTGAACTCGATCACGGCGAAGTCATCCGTCCGCAGCCCGAGACGCTCCATCAGCCTTGCCGATGCCGGCGCGGGACCGAACCCCATGATGCGCGGCGGCACGCCGGCGCTTGCGCCGCCCAGAACCCTGGCAATCGGCGTCAGGCCATGTTTGCGGGCCGCATCCATGGTTGCCAGCACCAGTGCCGCAGCACCGTCATTGACGCCGGATGCGTTGCCGGCGGTAACCGTGCCATCCGCCTTGACGAAGGTTTTCAGCCGCTGCAAGCCGGCAAGATCGGTCGACGGGCGTGGATGTTCATCGGTGTCGACGATGACCGGATCGCCCTTGCGTTGCGGCACCGCGACAGGAACAATCTCCTGCGCAAGACGTCCGCTGTTCATGGCCTGCGCCGTTTTCTGCTGCGAGCGAAGGGCGAATGCGTCCTGATCGTCACGGGAGACGGAAAACTCCTCCGCCACGTTTTCAGCGGTTTCAGGCATGGAATCGACGCCGTACTGCGCCTTCATCAACGGATTGATCAGTCGCCAGCCGATGGTGGTGTCTTCTATCGAGTTTGCCCGGGAAAAGGCCGTCTCTGCCTTCGGCATAACGAAGGGCGCACGCGACATGCTTTCCACACCGCCGGCGATAACAAGCTCGGCCTCGCCGGCCCTGATCGCGCGGGCCGCGGTGATGACCGCATCCATGCCGGAGCCGCAGAGGCGGTTTACCGTCGAGCCCGGCACGCTTTCCGGAAAACCCGCAAGCAGAAGCGACATCCGCCCCACATTGCGGTTGTCTTCGCCGGCCTGATTGGCACAGCCGAGGATCACCTCATCGATTGCGGCAAGGTCCATGCCCGGATTGCGCGCCACCAGTTCGCGAAGCGGGATGGCAGCGAGATCATCGGGTCGAACGGCCGACAACGCGCCGCCATAGCGGCCAATCGGCGTGCGGATATAGTCGCAGATATAGACCTCAGCCATCAGATATCCTCCGGTACGGCAAGCTCGGCGACATCGCCGTCAAGGTGGATCGGCGCGCCGGTGACGGACTGGAGCGCGTCCATGGAGATGGCGGCCAGTTTTTCGCGCAGCACGAAATGGCCGTCCACGATGTCGATTACCGCAAGCGATGTGTAAACCCGGTCGACGCAGCCAACGCCGGTCAGCGGGAAGGTGCAGGCCTTGACCAGTTTGGGTGAACCATCCTTGGCGACGTGGTCGGTAATCACCGCAACGCGCCCGGCACCATGCACGAGGTCCATCGCGCCGCCGACGGCGGGAACGCCCTTCGAGCCGACCCGCCAGTTCGCAAGGTCGCCATTTTCGGCCACCTGATAGGCACCGAGCACGGCAAGGTCGAGATGACCGCCACGCACCATGGCGAAGCTGTCGGCATGATGAAAGAAGGATGCGCCGGGCTTGAGCGTGATCGCCTTTTTGCCGGCATTGATCAGGTCCCAGTCCTCCTCACCGGGCTTCGGCGCCCGGCCGAAGCCCAGCACGCCGTTTTCGGTGTGATAGGTCACCTCACGCCCCTCGGGCTGGAAGGTCGCGATCATCTCCGGAAACCCGATGCCGAGGTTCACATAGGAACCGTCCTCGATATCCTGCGCGACGCGCCATGCGATCTGCGCATTGGAAAGCTTGACGTCATTGATGTTGAAATCACTCATCAGTAGACCTCTCCCGCGCGCACCAGCGCTTCTTCCTGTTGCGGCTCGGGCACCGCGACGACGACATCGACAAAGATACCGGGCGTGATCACCTGTTCGGGATCGATCGAACCGGGCGCGCCGAGTTCCGAGACCTGCGCGATCGTCTTGTCCGCGGCCATGGCCATCAGCGGCGCGAAATTGCGCGCCGCCAGCCGATAGGTGAGATTGCCGGCATGGTCGCCCTTCTGGCCCTTGATGAGGGCGAAATCGGCCTTCAGCCAGCGCTCGCGCACATACATCTTGCCGTCGAATTCCTCGACCGGCTTGCCTTCCGCCAACTCCGTGCCGTAACCGGACGGCGTGAAGAAGGCCGGAATGCCCGCACCGGCCGCGCGGATGCGCTCGGCAAGCGTGCCCTGGGGAACGAGTTCCAGCGCGATCTCGCCGGCGCCGTATTTCGCGTTGAAGGCCTCCGCATTGGAGGAGCGCGGAAATGAACAGATCATCTTCGCTACCATGCCGGCCCTGATCATCGCGGCGATACCGACCGCGCCATTGCCGGCATTGTTGTTGATGATGGTCAGATTTGTCGGGCTGCCGGTGGCGCGAAACCGGTCGACAAGCGCATGGACCAGCTCGATCGGTGCGCCGGAACCGCCGAACCCGCCGATCATCACGCAAGCGCCGTCATGGATGTCGGCAACCGCCTCGGCGACCGATGACATGACCTTTTTCATGATGTTCTCCTCATTCTCATGAGAGACAAATAAGGCGTCGATCGCTTGCATGACCAGTCTATTTGTTCATATATTGAGATTTGTTCAATTAATGAATAATGGCGTGCGCATGCTGAACAAACCGACGGACTACATCGCCTCGCTCGCGAAAGGCCTCAGAGTGATTGAGGCGTTCGGCACGGACACACCCCGGCTTTCGATCGCCGAAGCGGCATCGGCAACCGGTCTCGACCGCGCCACGGCACGGCGCGCGCTGCTGACACTGACGCGTGAGGGCTATGCCGACTATGACGGGAAATTCTTCACGCTGACACCGCGCGTCCTGCGTCTGGGCGTATCGGCACTGGCCTCCCTGCCGTTGCCGCAGCTTGTCCAGCCATGGCTGGATCAGCTTTCCGAGCAGATCGGCGAGAGCTGTTCCGTCGCGCTTCTGGATGAAACGGAAATCGTCTATGTGGCCCGCGCCGCGCAAAAGCGCGTGATGTCCATCGGCCTGATGCCCGGCTCGCGCCTGCCGGCCTTTTGCACATCGATGGGCCGTATCCTGCTGGCATCGCTGCCGCGCGAACAGGCCATAGCCCTGATCGAAAAATCCGATCTCACGCCCCGCACGCCCTTTTCCGTGACCGATCCGGCAGAGATCATCAGACGCGTCGATCAGGCCCGCGAAGACGGCTTCGCCGTCATCGACCAGGAGGTCGAAATTGGCCTCCGCTCCATCGCCATCCCCCTTTTCGACAAGCACGGCAGAACCGTCGCCGCCCTCAATATCGGCCTGTCCGCAACCTCTGCAGATGCGGATACGCTTGCCGAACGCTTCCTGCCAAAACTGCTCAGCGTCCAGTCAGGCCTTCGCCGCGTGCTGTGATCCGGAGACAAAAAGGCGTGAGGGCGGGGCGCCGAGCAGACATGGCTCAGAAGCCAGGGGATATGCCCGCTTACCCCCTGAGCCGAACAGTCTGACCTCGCCCTTTATTACGAGTCGAGACCCGATATCATTCCCACTCGATCGTGCCCGGCGGCTTCGACGTCACGTCGTAGACGACGCGGTTGATGCCGCGGACTTCGTTGATGATGCGGGTCGCGGCCTTGCCGAGGAAGTTCATGTCGAACTGGTAGAAATCGGCGGTCATGCCGTCGACCGAGGTGACGGCGCGCAGCGCGCAGACGAATTCATAGGTGCGGCCGTCGCCCATCACGCCGACGGTCTGGACCGGCAGCAGCACGGCGAAGGCCTGCCAGATGACGTCGTAAAGGCCGTTCTTGCGGATCTCGTCGAGATAGATGGCATCGGCCTCGCGAAGAATGTCGAGCTTTTCGCGGGTCACGCCGCCGGGGCAGCGGATCGCAAGGCCCGGTCCCGGGAAGGGATGGCGGCCGATGAAGCTGTCGGGCAGGCCGAGTTCCTTGCCGAGCACGCGAACCTCGTCCTTGAACAATTCGCGCAAGGGTTCGACCAACTGCATGTTCATCCGCTCGGGCAGGCCGCCGACATTGTGGTGCGACTTGATCGTGACCGAGGGGCCACCGGAGAAGGAAACGCTTTCGATAACGTCCGGGTAAAGCGTCCCCTGCCCCAGGAAATCGGCGCCACCGAGCTTCTTCGCCTCGTCCTCGAAGGTTTCGATGAACAGCCGGCCGATGATCTTGCGCTTGGTTTCCGGATCAGCGACGCCTTCCAGTTCGCCGACGAACCGGTCCACGGCATCCACGTGAATGAGATGCAGATTGTAGTGCTCGCGGAACATGGCGACGACTTCGGCCGCCTCGTTCTTGCGCATCAGCCCGTGATCAACGAGGATGCAGGTCAGCTGGTCGCCGACGGCTTCATGAATAAGCAGGGCCGCAACGGAGCTGTCGACCCCGCCGGAGAGCGCGCATATCACGCGTTTGTCGCCGACCTGATCGCGGATCTTCTGCACCATTTCGGCGCGGTAGGCGGCCATCGACCAGTCGGATTTCAGCCCGACGATCTTGTGCACGAAGTTGGAAAGCAGCTTGCCGCCATCGGGCGTGTGCACCACCTCCGGGTGGAACATGGTGGTGTAATAGCGCTTTTCCTCGTTGACGCAGATGGCAAACGGGGCGTGCGGCGAAGTGCCGATGACTTCAAAACCCTCCGGCGCGTGGGTCACACGGTCGCCATGGCTCATCCACACCGGATATTTCTGTCCGACGTCCCAGATGCCTTCGAACAGCGGCGAAGGTTTCAGGATTTCCACATCCGCACGGCCGAACTCGGCCGCATGGCCGCCCTCGACCTCGCCGCCAAGCTGCAGCGCCAGCGTCTGCTGGCCGTAACAGATCGCAAGGATCGGCACACCGCTGTCAAACACCGCCTGCGGGGCGCGGGGCGAGCCTTCACGGGTGACCGAATCCGGTCCGCCGGAAAAGATCACGCCCTTCGGCTTCAGCCTTTCGAACCCTTCCTCAGCTTTCTGAAACGGCACGATTTCGCAGAACACGCCGGTTTCGCGCACGCGGCGCGCAATCAGCTGCGTCACCTGGCTGCCGAAATCAATGATGAGAACGGAATCGGGATGCGTAATCTCTGTCATGGCTGGGGCCTTCTTGCCGACGAAAGGAAGGGCTAAGCGCTGCCTTTAGAGCGGAATCGCGCCGGTTTCAATGGCGCTTTCGAGTTGATCAACGGCATGGCTGAGTTTTTCATCGATGATATGCAGATATTGGGTCCAGTCGGTGACGTGTTTGAGTTCGTCCCTGCCATCGGAAATACCGCGCAGCCCGATCAACGGCACGCCAAACAGCTGGCAGGCCCGCAGAAGCGCGAAGGTTTCCATATCGACCATATCCGCATCGATTGATTGATAGGCCGCACCGGAGACGATGTTGGCACCGCTCGACAGCCGTGCCGTCGGCAGGCCGGGTATTGAAAACGGCAGGATGACTTCGGCCGGAAGGTCCAGAAACGGCGTCCGTCCCTTTTCGAAGCCGAGCGGCGAAGCATCCATGTCGCGATAGGAAACAGAGGCGGCCTGATAGATTTCGGTCTGTTCCAGCGTGGCGGAACCGGCCGAACCGAGCGACACGACCAGCGCCGGCGGCCTGTTGGCGGCGGTTGCAACGGTGAGCGCCTTCGTCAGCGCGATTGCCGCTTCCACCGGCCCGACACCCGTCATCAGCGGATCGATGCGGGCGCGCAGCTTCTCCCCATATTCGGCATCAGCCGCCATCACGAAAAGAACCGTCTTTCCCGCAATCGTCTCGATCCGCATCTAGCCCTGAAACCCTTCCCGGTCGCGCACGACCATGCATGTGCCGGTCATCGAGGCGATCAGCTTGGCCGGGCCATCCCCCATTGCATAACCGCGCCCGTCGGTGACGATGATGTTGCTTCCGGGCTTGGTGACCTCGCCGCGAAACAGAAACCGCCCGGCCCGCCCCGGCGACAGCAGATTGACCTTGAATTCGATGGTCAGCAGCGAGGCATCGGTATCGATCAGCGTGTAGGACGCATAGGTGCAGGCAGTCTCCAGCCCCGTCGCAATCACACCGGCATGGAGAATGCCGTGCTGCTGGGTCAGCTTCGGGTCGAACGGCAGTTCGATCTCGACCACGCCATGGCTGATACGGGTAAGCTCGGCCCCGAGCATCTCCATCGCGCCCTGACTTGCAAAACTGTTCATGATCCGGGCGTGAAAATCGCCGCGCTCGAAATTTGTCATGCGTTACCTCGTCGCAGGCGCGAGAGTGGCACGGCCGGGTTGTCCCAGCAAGCCGGAAACATCAATTGAGGTAAACGATCGCGCCATTGAGCAGTGTTGCGAAGGCAACCCAGGCTGCATAGGGCAGAAACAGAGCGGCTGAAAGCCGGTCCTTGTTCCAGGTGCGGGCGATGAACAGCAGGATACCGGCCAGAAGCGCCACCACCACGACAAGAGCCGCCGCCGGCATTTCCATGCCGAAGAACAGCGGCGACCAGGCAAGGTTGAGCACCAGAAGCGCGGTCCACAGCGTCATCGCGCCCGATGTTTCGCGCCGGGCGATAAAAAGCCGGGCGCCGGCCCAGCCGATCAGCACGTAAAGCAGGCTCCAGGCGGGCGCGAACACCCAGTTCGGCGGGTTGAAAGGCGGCTTGGCCAGCGACTGGTACCATTCGCCCGGGATATTGACGATGCCGACGATGAAGCCGGCGACAACGACGCCGACAATGAAAGCAGCATGGATAAGAATGTTTTTCATGGCGAAACTGATCTAGCGCCCTTCAGGAGGTTGTCCAGTCAGCCGCTGAATATGCTGGTCGAAAGCGACGTCATGATGGTGGCCCTTGAACGATCCGGCATAGGTGCCGACGGCAAAGCCGTGAAGCGCCGGCGCAATGCCCGCCGCATCGGTAAGCGTGCGCGATGACAGCAGTTTGCCGGAGGCCTCATCAAGCGTTACCACCATGCCCGCGCCTTTCGGCGATGACAGGCCGATCAGCCCGTCACGCGGATTATAGGCAATGGCGCCGACATAATTGCCAAGGCCGACCGTCACATCTTCCGGCAATGCGGCAAAGGAAAGCGCCTCGCCCGGCGCGAAACGGCCGGCAAGCGGCGGCAGCGCATTGCGCGGGCCCTCATACTGGCAGGCAAACCAGACGCGCCCGGCCTCTCCCACCGCCAGATGCCGCGTCGACAGCTGGCTGAGACCGACCGGCAGGTCATGCCTTTCGACAAGCGCGCCCGAGGCCGCGTCGATCAGCGCCAGCGACGGCTCCATATGGTCGAGATTGAGTTTCGTGCGGCCAAAATCCGGATGCGTCTCGATGCCGCCATTGGCCGCGACCAGAAAACGCCCGTCCGGCGAGACCGCCAGATCATGCGGGCCGATGCCGTAGGTCGGATATTCCCCGATCCGCATGAAGCCGTTGCGGCCATCATAGATGCCGATCACGCCACGGCGGGTCTCGAAATCGTTTTCACTGGCGTAGAGAAACCGTCCATCCGGCGAAAAAGTGCCGTGACCGTAAAAATGCCGGTCGTCGGCCGCGGGGATGATGGCCCGGCTGCCGCGGCCGTCGGGCGAAAACACCAGAATGAACGTGCCGGGGCGGCGCGCAAAAGCCGCCACCTGCCCCGTTACCGGCGAGGCTGCAAGGCCGTGAATGCGGTCCGGCAGTTCGATTTCGGCGATGAAGTCGCCGCCCTCGCTCATCAGCGCAAGCGCAAAGCTGCGGTCGGGTTTGCGAATGCCGGTGGCATAAACCGCATCGGCGCGCGACAGCGCAAAGGCGGCCGATGGGGCAAGTCCCGCCAGGAAAGCCGCGCCGGCGGCCTTCACGAAGCTGCGACGATCCACGAGCCCCGAACGCATGGCGTCAGTCCCCGTCGGAAAAGGAAAAGCCCGCGCCAAGGCCGATTGCGCCGCCATAGCGGTCGTTGAGCCTGAGGATCAGGTCCTTGGTGTTGATCAGCAGGTAGTCGAGCTTGGCAATCTGGTCGGGATCGGAAAGCACGACCTCGATATCCGGGTTCATATCGCCAACCACGCCTTCGACCGAGGCAAACAGGAAGTTGATGGAGGAGACGATGGAACGCACGTCTTCATCCAGCAGGTCGACCATGTCCGACTCGTTGAGCAGGTTCTGAAGCCCTTCAAGATTGGCCAGAATCGAGGGCCAGGTGTTTTCCGAGCGCCAGTAGATCGCGCGGGTGGGAATATTCGGCCCGTCCTCGCCGCGATAGAAATATTCAATGCGGTAGTCGCGCACGGTCTCCATGCCGTGCACCAGCACGCCGAGCAGCGCCGTCAACGCCTCGTCATCGGTGCGAAACAGCGGATTGTCCGGGCCGGGGTTCTTCCAGTGGGCGGCAACGCCGTCGGGCGCGTCCCATTCTGCGGCCAGTTCGCCGGCAATCGTGTCGATATTCTCTGCAATCGCCGCGCCGTAGCGGCAGCGATAGGTTTCCGGCCCATCGAACATGGTCTCGTATTGCGTGCCGAACAGCACGAATTCGAGCGCCAGCAGCCCCTGCATGGCAACGCTTTTTTCCGGCAGGTAACCGGGGTCGGTGGCGGTTTCATCCTTCTCGATAATCGCCGCCTGCACCTGTTTCAGACCGATGCTCTTGCGGTCGGGATAAAACAGGATGCGCTCGAAGCGATGATCGTCGATCACCGGGCCTGTGCGCACGATCTCGATATGCGACCATGCGCCGACCAGTGCGTCAAAGCTTGCCGTCGCCTCGCCATAGGTCGCCTCAGCGGGCGCGGCGCAGAAGGCGTTCATGGCCGAGGCCATGGCGCCGGTGGCCTGTTCGAAGGCGTGGTAGCCGGGGCGGATGAAGCCGTCGACGGCCTTTTCCAGCACCATCGGCACGGCGTCTTCGTTCATGGCCCGGGCGGAGCCTGCGCCCAAAGGCAGCGCGACAAGGACGGCGAAGGCGGTTCCGGCAAGATGTCTCACAGCGACCTCATGTCTCACAGCGATTCCAGGAATTTGATCAGTGCATCTCTATCCTCTTTCGAGGCATTGGCGAAATTGTCGCGTGCGTCTTCCGCTTCGCCGCCATGCCAGAGGATTGCCTCGGTGCGGTTGCGCGCCCGGCCATCATGCAGGAAGAAGGAATGGCCGCTGACAACCTCCGTCAGCCCCGTGCCCCAGAGCGGCGCGGTGCGCCATTCATAGCCGTCGGCAACGCCCACCTGCTGATGATCGGCAAGTCCTTCGCCCATATCATGCAGCAGGAAATCGGAATAGGGCCAGATCAGCTGGAAGCGGTGGGCCGCGTTTTCCGCATCGCGGCTGGTGACGTATTTCGGCGTATGGCAGGACGTGCAGCCGGCCTCGTAAAATACCTGTTTGCCGCGCAGCACCTCGGGATCGTCAACATCGCGACGCGCGGGAACCGCCAGATTTTCGGAATAAAACGTCACCAGTTCCATCACCGGATCGGGCGCTTCCGTTTCGCCGAGACGGGGCTGGGCGCCATGCGGCATCGCCAGACAATCGGCCTCGGTTTCGGAACAATCGCCCCAGTGATTGGGCGCATCGGGCGAGGAAATGCCGATATCGCCGGAAAAGGCGCCGGAAGACTGGTCGCGAACGGATGCGTTCTGCGCCTTCCAGCCGAACCGGCCGAGCTTGACGTCGCCGGTGCGATGATCGCTGACGATCGCCGGACGGCCGGAAATACCGTCGCCATCTGCGTCATCGGGATCGGCCCTGGCCAGAATATCGGCGGGATGGATCGCCTGGATCAGCCCCATGCCGATCATCTGGTTGGCGATGCGCGGCGAAAGCGTCGTATCCTCGCCCATGGGGCCATAGGCAAGATCGGTCACGCTGTAGGTCGGCTCGCGCAGGGAAACGACCGTGCCATCGCCCAGTGTGAACGGCTTTTCCGCATAATCGATCTTCATATGACCTTCGGCGGCAAGGCCGGGCACGGCAAAGTCCTGAAACTGGCCGCCATAGACCGCGTCGGGAAAATTGATGGTCTCGTAGCTGTCGATGCGCGCCTGCTCTTCCGGCGTGCGGGCGGGCCGCGCCAGTCGCAGGAACATCGAGGTCGCGTCGCTGTCGCCTTCCGGCGGATGACCGCGCCCGTCCTTCAGGTGACAGCTTTGACAGGAGCGCGCGTTGAAAAGCGGGCCAAGCCCGTCGGAAGCCTGCGTGGATGACGGCGAGGACACCCAGAACTTGCGAAACAGGGCATTGCCGAGCTTGAAGGTTTCTTCTTCGGCAAAGGTGATGTTTTCCGATGACTGCGAGAACACATCGCGGTTGACGGTGGCCTTTGTCGTTGCCGCCCCGCCCTGCATGGTCTCGAACCGTTCGGGCTTGGAAAAATCCGTCGTCGGCCGGGTAACGCTTTCCACCCGCTTCACGTCCTTGGGTGTCAGATCGGTGCGTTCGGTGGGTGGCGTCCAGTCGTCTGCAAACGCCACCACGGGACAAAGAGCGGTGGCGAGAACCACCAGAAGATACCGTTTCATTTCTGCCATACCATTCCGGCTGTTCCCCCTGCTCATCATTGCCAGACAGGTTTGCGCCGCCTGTGCCTAGCCGATCCTGCGAGACGCATGACAGGCCAAATCGCCTCTCCGGCGTCATCCTCGGGTCAAGCCGGAGGATGACGCTGAGGTCGGGGCAGGCCTCCGGGCAAACATCAACAGATGCTCGAAAAGGCCAGCCCCGGCTCCAAGTCTTACTGGAAGACAGCGTCCGGATTGTCCAGGCTGTCGGAGCCTTCCAGCTCGATCTGGCCAAGCTCCAGCGCTGCAATCGCCCGCTCGATCGACGGGGTCTGGGCAATCAGGCCGTCGATTGCGGCCTGAACGGTGGCGTTGCCCTCGTCATTGCCTTCGCCGATCATCTGGTCATAGGCTTCGACCGTCTGGGCACGCGTCGCCATGGCTTCCATTGCGTCGACCGTGTCGACCAGCTTTGCCTTGATTTCCTCGTCCAGCGCCGGGTCATTGGCGGCAACGAGATCGGAAACCGAAGCGCCGCTCATTTCCGTGCCGTCAACACGCACATAATCGCCGGTATAGGCCTGCAGGATGCCGATGGCATCGTTCAGATGCGAGGCATGGGTGTTGTCGGAAAAGCAATCATGCTCTTCTTCCGGATCGTGCAGCAAAAGGCCGAGCTTCATGCGCTCGCCGGCAAGCTCACCATAGGAAAGCGAGCCCATACCCGTCAGGATCGCGGAAACGCCGACGGTCGGGTCTTCGGTGACATAGGCATAAGCCTCGCCGCCCTGTTCCCAGGCCGCCACGATGTCTTCCAGATCGGAGATCAGCAGTTCGGATGCAGCCAAAAGATAGGCGGCGCGGCGGTCGCAATTGCCGTTGGTGCAATCATCGCCCGTCAGGTAATCCGAGTAGGAGCGCTGGCCCGCACCTTCATCCGTGCCATTCAGGTCCTGGCCCCACAGCAGGAATTCGATGGCGTGATAACCGGTCGCGACATTGGCTTCGATCCCACCGGCCTCATGCAGCGTGTTGGCCAGCAGATCCGGCGTGATCTCGGTCGCATCGACGGCCTCGCCATTGATCTCGATTTCCGGATTGGCGATGACATTGGCGGTGTAAAGCGTGTTCTCGTCGCTCTCCATGCCGTAGGAGGCGTCGACATAATCGATCAGGCCTTCATCCAGCGGCCAGGCATTGACCTTGCCTTCCCAGTCGTCGACGGCCGGGTTGCCGAAACGGTAAACCTCGGTCTGCTGATAAGGAACGCGGGCGGCAAGCCAGGCATCCTTGGCAGCGGCCTGCGTTTCTTCGCTCGGGTTTTCGATGAAGGCCTGGATTGCCGTATCGAGTTCCTTCGCCGTTGTCAGCGAATCCTGATATTTGGCATGCGCCACGTCGGCATAATGCTTGACGACGTCCTCCGGGGTCACATCTGCCGAAAGCGCCGGCATGGCCACAAATGCGGTGGAAGCCGCAAATGCGGACAGCGCAAGGCGCAGTTGGGTCGTGCGTTTCATGAAATCCCTCTCCTTCAATGAGTTCACACTTGATAGATCGGGTCTACATGAAGGAAAACCAAACTTGTGTCAAACAATCCAGTTATCGACACAAATAGAGAATACCCGGCGTCAGTTTAACCTGATTATTATCGCAGATGAATAATGTAATTTAAGCCTTACGATCCAGTATTGCGCAAAAGAAACCATCGGTTCCGGTTGCAGCCGGCGTCAATGTGACAGCGCCGCGGACAGGAAAATACGGTCTGGCCTCAATGCCGGGAAAGGTCGTGGACCACATCGTTTCCATATCGACAGGTTCGAATGCACTGCCGGCATCGCTGGCCAGAAAACCGGCGATCCGGCCCTGGTTTTCCTCCGGCAGAAGCGAGCATGTCACATAGACGAGCTGCCCGCCCGGTTTGACGAACCGCGACGCTTCCGCCAGCACCTCGGCCTGCTGGGCCATGCGCTCTTCCAGGTTCTTTTCCGAAAGCCGCCATTTGATATCCGGCCGCCGCCGCCATGTGCCGGTTCCCGTGCACGGCGCATCGACCAGAACGCGGTCGAAACGCTCTTCAAGCCCGGAAAGCCCCTCAAGCGCATCATGCACCTGAACATTGCGCGTGCCCGCCCGTTTCAGCCGCTCGATGATCGGCGCAAGCCGCGTGCGGTCGGCATCATAGGCGTGGACCTGACCGGCATTGTCCATCGCGGCTGCAAGCGCCAGCGTCTTGCCGCCGCCGCCGGCACAGAAATCGAGCACCTGATCGCCGGCCTTCGCCCCGACCATTTTGGAAACGATCTGCGATCCCTGATCCTGCACCTCGAACCAGCCCTTCTGAAAGGACAGTTCGGCGGTGACATTGGGCAACCGGTCCGGTCCGCTTCCCGGCGGAATGCGGATGGCCTCCGGCGCGATCGCTCCAGCCGCCGCCCCTGAACGGCTGAGCGCCTTCAGCACCTTCTCCCGCGTGGCCTTCAGCGTGTTGACGCGCAGATCCAGCGGCGGACGCAGGTTCAGGGCTTCGGCCTCTCCAAGCCAGTCTTCGGCAAAATTTTCCCGAAACGAGGGCAGTATCCATTCCGGAAGATCACCGCGAACCGCGTCCGGCGCGTCGGCAAGATCACGGCTGGCAAAGGCCGCAAGAGTGGCTTCGGGCAAAGGCTCCGGCGCGAACTTGTCGCCGTCCAGCCGTTCGGCAAGCGCTTCCGGCGCAATCCCCCACTGGCGAAACAGCACCGCATGAGCAAGTGCGGCCGGGCTGTCGTCATCCATCATAAAGGCATGGGAAAGCTTCAGCCGCAGCGCGTCATAGACAATGTTGCCGATTGCCGCGCGGTCGCCGGAACCGGCAAACCGATGCGCCGTGCCCCAATCCTTCAGCGCACTGGCAATCGGCCGCCGCCGCTCTTCAACGTCTGCCAGAATTTCAATTGCGCCTGCAAGGCGCCCGCCGATGCGCATCAGCTTTGCTCCATGGAATAAGGGGGAAAATGCCACCGACAGCAAAGGTCAGTATTGGCTGCACGCGACAGGTTCGAAGCGGTCTCCCACTCGTTCCCACTTGCGTCATTCTCGGGCTTGACCCGAGAATCTATCCACGACAGCCACAATGACGGAGTGGGTTTGTTCGCATTCTGCCGTTCAACCAGCATCTCTGCGCACGTTGCAACGTGATTGGATCCTCGGGTCAAGCCCGAGGATGACGCCTGAAAGAGAGGAGAACGGCGATGGCAATGCACCTCTCTCAGCGAAATTACGGTCATTGCGCCCTACCCCAGCCACTTGAACGACGCCACGCCAGCCAGATAGATCATCACCAGCGCAATCAGCCACAGCGCGACCCGGCCCGAACGCGTATGCCGCGCCTCCGCCTTGCCGATCGCCTCGGCGGTGCTTTCGTCGAAACGCAGGCCCTTCTCGCTCATGGCGATGACCTCGTTGTGGAATTTCTCCGTCTTGTCGGCGATTTCCGGTATGGCTTCGGCCAGTTTCAGCGCCGCGTGAAAACCGTCGCGCATATCCGAGAGCACGCGCTTCGGCCCGAGATTGTCCTCGATCCACTTGCCGACCACCGGTTCAGAGGCCTTCCACATGTTGAAATGCGGATCGAGCATGCGTGACACGCCCTCCACCACCACCATGGTTTTCTGCAGGTTGATCAGCTGGGTCTGGGTCGACATGTCGAAGATTTCGGTGATCTCGAACAGCAGCGTCAGAAGCTTGCCCATCGAAATGGTTTCCGCTGACTGGCCGTGGATCGGCTCGCCGATGGCGCGCACAGCCTGCGCGAACGAGGCCTTGTTATGATGGGCCGGCACATAGCCTGCCTCGAAATGCGCTTCGGCAACGCGAATATAATCGCGGGTGATGAAGCCGTAGAGGATTTCGGCAAGCACCCGCTTTTCCTTCTTTCCGAGCCGGCCGACAATGCCCATGTCGACGGCGACAATCATGCCTTCATTGTCAACGAACAGATTGCCGGGGTGCATGTCGGCATGAAAGAAGCCGTCGCGCAGCGTATGGCGCAGGAAGGACTGGATCAGGGTGACGGCCAGTTCCTCGAGATTGTGGCCTGCCGCCTTCAGCCCCTCAAGGTCCGACATCTTGACGCCGTCGATCCATTCCATGGTCACGACGTCGCGGCCGGTACGCTCCCAGTCCACTTTCGGCAGACGGAAACCCGGATCGTCAGCGGTGTTTTCCGTCATCTCGGAAATGGCTGCGGCCTCGAGGCGCAAATCCATCTCGATCCTGGTGGTCTGTTCCAGCGTGCGGGTGATATCGACCGGGCGCAGCCGGCGGCTAGAGCGGATGAAACGCTCCTGCATGCGTGAGACCAGATACATCGCGCCGAGGTCTTCCTGAAACCGCTGGCGGATGCCGGGGCGGATCACCTTGACGGCCACCTTCTGCCGGCGGCCTTCGCGGTCGGTCACTTCGGCGGGATGCACCTGCGCAATCGAGGCGGCGGCAATCGGATCGCCGAAGGCGGTGTAAAGGTCATCCACCGGGCGGCCGAGGGAATTGCGGATGGTGGCTTTCGATGCCTCGACCGAGAAGAACGGCATCCGGTCCTGAAGCTGCGCCAGATCATTGGCAAAGCCATCGCCGACCACATCGGGCCGGGTTGCCAGAAACTGGCCCATCTTCACATAGGAGGGACCAAGCCGCGAAATCGCCTTGCCGAGCCGGTCCGAGCGGTCCTTCTTGCGCGCGCTCGGCCGGGCAAAGGGCACGAGCAGCGCCTTGACCAGCCGCACATAAGCCGGCAGTCCGTCCGACGGAAGCGCATTGATCACGCCTTCGCGGGCGAGCACCCAGCCCACGCCGAGGAGATTGAAATAGGATCGAAACGCGCTCATGAGCCGTGCCTAAAGCTTCCAGCCTGAATGAAGTGCGGCAATGCCGCCCGAATAATTGGTGAATTTGACGCGCGAGAAACCGGCGCGCTCGATCATGGAAGCAAAATCCTGCTGGCTCGGGAATTTGCGGATCGATTCGACCAGATAGCGATAAGGCTCGCCGTCGCCCGCAGCCACCTTGCCGACCATCGGAATGGCATGGAAGGACCAGAGATCGTAGACCTTGTCGAGGATCGGGGCCTCGACCTCGGAAAATTCCAGCACCAGAAGCCGCCCGCCCCGCTTCAGGACGCGGTAGGCCTCCGACAGCGCCTTGTCGATATGCGGCACATTGCGAATGCCGAAAGCGATCGTATAGGCGTCAAAGCTCTTGTCGTCGAAGGGCAGGTCCTCGGCATTGGCTTCAACAAAGGTGAGATTGTCGGAAATCCCCTTCTTCTTCGCCCGCTCCTCACCGACGGTGAGCATCGAGCCGTTGATATCGAGCACGGTCGCTTTCGCCATGCCGCGCGATGCCTTGACGATGCGGAAGGCGATATCGCCGGTGCCGCCGGCAACGTCGAGCACGCGATAATCCGGGTCCGGCGGCGGATTGAGCGCGCTCACCACGCCGTCTTTCCAGGCGCGATGCAGGCCCATCGACATCAGGTCGTTCATGACGTCGTAGCGCTTGGCGACCTTGTGAAACACGTCGTTGACGAGCGGCTGCTTTTCACCGTCGGCGACATCCTTGAAGCCGAAGGAGGTTTCCATACCGCCGTTCGAACCGGTCCGGCTTTGCGCCATGTTCGCACCTATCTGTTACCCGATTGAAATTTCAGGCGACCATAGCGAAACCTGAAACCTTGCGCTATTGCTGCCGCCTGCCGACAGTGCGGCTATAAACCGAAACGGAAAAAAGCGAAACGCCAAAGGCTTAAAATAACATGCCGGAACTGCCCGAAGTCGAAACCGTCCGCCGCGGACTGGCGCCTGCCATGGAGGGCCGCCGGATCGAAAAGCTTGTGCTGAACCGCGCAGACCTGCGCTTTCCCTTCCCCGAAAACCTTGTCGAGACTGTGGAAAACAGGACGATCATCGCCCTTGGACGGCGCGCGAAATATCTGCTGATCGACCTCGACAACGACATGACGATCATTGCCCATCTCGGCATGTCGGGTTCCTACCGGGTCGAAGACCATGACGCGGAACACGTGCCGGGCCGGTTTCACACGCCCCGCAATGTCAACACGCTGCATGATCATGTGGTGTTCCAGCTGGGTGGACTACCGGCACGGCGCATCATCTATAATGACCCGCGCCGCTTCGGTTTCATCAAACTGGCCCCCAAAACCATGCTCGAAGCCGATCCGAGCTTTGCCGGCCTCGGGCCGGAACCGACCGGCAACAGTCTCGATGCAGATTTCCTCGCCCGCCGTTTTGCCGGCAAATCCCAGGCGATCAAATCCGCCCTGCTCGACCAGCGCAATATTGCCGGTCTCGGCAATATCTATGTCTGCGAGGCGCTTTGGCGAGCCCGGCTTTCGCCGTTTCGCGCCGCCAGCCATCTCGTCACGCCGTCGGGCAAACCGCGCGAAGGGCTGAAACGGCTTGTACCCGCCATCCGCGACGTGATCGCCGAGGCAATCGAGGCCGGAGGCTCGACATTGCGCGACCACCGCAAGACCGACGGAACACTGGGCTATTTCCAGCATTCCTTCTCCGTCTACGACCGCACCGGCACGCCCTGCCCGCATGAAGACTGCAACGGCACGATTGCGCGTGCCGTCCAGTCCGGCCGCTCGACCTTCTATTGCCCGGCCTGCCAGAAAGGCTAGCGACGCTCAGCGCCGCTCGATCGGATGGAGCGCCGTGCCCTTCTCCTCAAAAGCGGTGATATTGGCGATGGTGGTGTGGGCGATATTATAAAGGGCCTCCTCGGTGAAGAACCCCTGGTGACCGGTGATCAGCACATTGGGAAATGTCAGCAGCCGGGCAAAAATATCGTCGCGGATCACGGTCGAGGACAGGTCCCGGAAAAACAGGTCTTCCTCTTCTTCATAGACATCCAGCGCCAGCGCGCCGATTTTTCCCGATTTCAGCCCGTCGATGACGGCAAGCGTATCGACGACCCCGCCGCGGCTGGTGTTGACCAGCATACGGCAGCGCTGCATGGCGCTGATCGCCGCCTCGTCGATGAAGTGCCGCGTTTCCGGTGTCAGCGGGCAGTGCAGCGTGATGATCTCGGAGCGTTCGAGGAGCTCGTCCTTGTCCACATACCGCGCTCCGAGCGCCACGGCCTCCTCGTTGGGATAGGGATCGAAGGCAAGAATCTCGCAGCCGAATCCGCTGAAAGCGCGCATCACATTGCGGCCTATCCCCCCGGTACCGACAACCCCGACCGTCTTGCCATGCAGATCGAAACCGAGAAGCCCGTTCAAGGCGAAATTGCCCTCGCGCACCCGGTTATAGGCGCGGTGGATCTTGCGGTTCAGTGTCATCACCAGCGCCAACGTATGTTCGGCAATGGCATAGGGCGAATAAGACGGCACACGGGCGGTTGCCATATGAAGATGATCCGCCGCCGTCAGGTCGAGCCGGTTGAAGCCGGCACATCGAAGCGCCACGAGTTTCACTCCGGCCTTTTTCAGCTCCGACAGTGTCGAAGCGCCGAGATCGTCGTTGACAAAGGCGCAGACCGCCTTGGTGCCGGCCGCGATCTTCGCCGTCGGTGCATGCAGCGCCGCCTCGGTGAAGATCAGATCGTGGCGCCCCTCATTGGCGGCCTTCAGGAATTCCTCGTCATAGGGTTTTGCCGAAAAGACTGTGACACGCATATTCATTACCTGTTGTGCTGGCGCCGGCCGGAACAGGCGCCGGATGACATTATCTCCGACTTGAATTCTAGAACGCGCCGGCATAATGACAATGGCGCGACACGTCGCAATGCGCCGTGTAACACGGGTATACGCGGTTTTCGGCGGGACTTTTCAACAATTGTACATTGACGGACAGTCCGTTTGCCTTTATATGCCCGCCCACAGAGTTGAAAGCTGATGACAGCTTCATCAATTGCTTCCGGCAAAAAAGCGATCTGAGCCTTACGGCGCGCCGCCGATGTCGGAGCTTGCGACCAAATTCGAAGAGAGACTTTAAATGGCCAATACAACTTCGGCGAAAAAGGCGACGCGCAAAATGGCCCGCCGTACCGCCATCAACAAGTCCCGCCGCTCGCGTGTTCGCGGCTTCGTCCGCAAGGTTGAAGAGGCGCTCGCAGCCGGTGATGCCACGCAGGCGCAGGAAGCCCTGAAGGCAGCCGAGCCGGAAATCGCACGCGCCGCCAGCAAGGGTGTCCTGCACCGGAATACGGCCTCGCGGAAAGTTTCGCGTCTGGCACAGCGCGTGAAGACGCTGTCCGCATAACAGCGAAACAGCATCATCTAATATTAGAACCCGGCCATGTGCCGGGTTTTTTGTTTTTCTTCATAGGCTTGCCCTTCGTGACAATTGCGTTTCAGACAGATGTCAAAAAAATGACCGCTTTTTTCATGTGATATCAATCGGTTGCAGAAGGTACGCCACATTTCAACCATTTTCAGCCGGAAATCGCGACGCCAAAACGCGTCAAGTCAATTTATTTTTTCGGGCCAGAATCAGCCTCGAAAAATGAGCCATTTCTGAATCTAATTGATTCAACAGCGATTCTTTTTGAGCCTTGGCGCGTGAGTCAAAATCGCCACTACGAGTCAATGCTGGCAACGCCGATTCGGTGAAAAATCCCTGTTGAAATTACCCGGCGTTCTTGCCTAAATGCGTCTCACATCAGCGGACGGATTGAGCTCCCGAGCCTATCGGGAGGGGCACGCTCTCAATGGGCGTGTTGTCTTCCCGAAGCTGGAAGCGTAGTCGTTTCGACTTCGTCTTTCCGACAATTTCAGGTTGTGTCCTGGTTTTCTTCACGAAATCCGGGCTGGATATTCTATGTCTTTTTTCTGAAGGCAGTAAAGCGCACGAGGGTACACGGGGGCAAATACAATCGACTGACCGGACACTTTACCGCCGGCATCATCTTTTACGAGGAGGTGACGCTGTTGGTGAGGGCTGTCCCAAACCCGGCAATGACCGGGAATTCAACGAAAGGCCTTTTTTAAAAAAAAGGCCCCAGGGAAAAAGGCTGCAAGCGCATTTTTCGCTTGCGCCAGGGTGATGAGTTTGAAAGGCGGCAAGGAATGAGAACGAGAACGGGAGCTCCGGGCAATGGGCACGATGCGGGCATTTCGGAGGTCTATAACGGGGAGCATGATGAAACACCGGACGCGGACTTGAACACCGACAATCAGTTTTTCGAGCGCTTCTGCACAGCGCTCAAGGCCCATGTGGGTGCCGATGTCTATGCAAGCTGGTTCGGCCGGCTGAAGCTGCAATCGTCCTCCAAGAGCGTCATTCGTTTTTCGGTTCCGACCGCGTTTCTGAAATCGTGGATCAACAACCATTATATCGACCTGCTCGGCGAGCTGGTCCGCAACGAGCGTCCGCAGGTACTCAAGGTCGAGGTCCTTGTGCGTTCGGCAACGCGCCCGCAGCGGCCGCAGCCTTCGCAGGAAAAGCCGAAATCCGCGCCGGTACAGCAGGCAGCGGTCACCCGGCCGATCCCGCGTGCGATGAACGACCAGCCGCTGATGCCCGAGCCCGACAACACCCCGGCCCGCGGCGTAAACAGTGGCGCCAAGACCGTCTTCGGTTCTCCGCTCGACCCTTTCTTCACCTTTGACAGCTTCGTCGAAGGGTCGTCCAACCGCGTTGCCTTTGCAGCCGCCAAGACGATTGCGGAATCGGGCATGGCAGCCGTGCGCTTCAACCCGCTGTTCATCCATTCCTCTGTCGGACTGGGCAAGACCCATCTGCTGCAGGCCATCGCCAATGCCGCACTGGCCTCGCCGGACAAGCAGCGCGTGGTCTATCTGACAGCCGAATATTTCATGTGGAAATTTGCCACGGCCATTCGCGACAACGACGCGCTGACGCTGAAGGACTCACTGCGCAATATCGACCTTCTGGTGATCGATGACATGCAGTTCCTGCAGGGCAAGATGATCCAGCACGAATTCTGCCATCTCCTCAACACGCTGCTCGACAGTGCCAAGCAGGTCGTCGTTGCCGCCGACCGCGCGCCCTGGGAGCTGGAATCGCTCGATCCGCGTGTTCGCTCCCGCCTGACCGGCGGCGTCTCGCTTGAAATCGAAGCGCCCGACTATGCCATGCGGCTCGAAATGCTGAAGCGCCGGCTGTTTCTGGCCCAGCAGGAAGATCCGTCCATCGACATTCCCACAAGCGTGCTCGAGCATGTTGCCGGCAAGGTGACGGCAAGCGGCCGCGAACTGGAAGGCGCCTTCAACCAGCTGCTTTTCCGCCGGTCCTTCGAACCCGACCTTTCGATCGAGCGCGTTGACGAACTGCTGGTCCATCTGGTCGGCACGGGCGAGCCCCGCCGGGTTCGGATCGAGGATATCCAGCGCGTTGTCGCCCGTCATTACTGCGTGACGCGACAGGAGCTCGTTTCCAACCGTCGCACGCGGGTTATCGTGAAGCCGCGCCAGATCGCGATGTTCCTTGCCAAGACCATGACCCCGCGCTCCTTCCCCGAAATCGGAAGACGGTTCGGCGGCCGCGATCACACCACGGTTCTGCATGCCGTGCGCAAGATCGAGGATCTTCTGGAACAGGATCAGAAGCTTTCGCAGGAAGTCGAGCTTTTGAAGCGGCTGATCAACGAGTAAACACGGCAAACGCTCTCACCCGGTGATCGCCAAAACCAAAGGCGGTCACCGGTGAAAGACGTGGGCAGATCGGTTAGACTGGCGCCATGAGCAATCTGTTTGACACCGAATCAGCCGGCAATCTGACCGAGTTCACCGTTTCGGAGCTTTCCGGCTCCATCAAGCGCACGGTCGAAGACCGTTTCGACCGGATACGCCTGCGTGGCGAAATCTCGGGCTTTCGCGGACAGCATTCGTCCGGCCATGCCTATTTCTCGCTGAAGGATGAGCGGGCGCGCATTGACGCCGTCATCTGGCGGGGCGTTTTTTCGGGACTGAAGATCAAGCCGGAAGAAGGCATGGAGGTGATTGCCACCGGCAAGGTCACCACCTTCCCCGGCGCCTCGAAATACCAGATCGTGGTGGAATCGCTGGAGCCTGCGGGCGCCGGCGCGCTGATGGCGCTTCTGGAAGAGCGGCGCAAGAAGCTTGCCGCCGAAGGGCTTTTTGACGCCGAAGCCAAGAAGCCGATCCCGTTCATGCCCCGGGTCGTCGGTGTCGTGACGTCGCCGACCGGCGCGGTCATCCGCGATATTCTGCACCGCATCACCGATCGCTTCCCCGTTCATGTCGTGGTCTGGCCGGTCAAGGTTCAGGGCGAAGGTTCCGGCGATGCCGTGGCGGCGGCCATACGCGGCTTCAATGCCTGCGCGCCCGATGGGCCGGTCAAGCGGCCGGATGTGCTGATCGTCGCGCGCGGCGGCGGTTCGCTGGAAGACCTCTGGGGTTTCAACGACGAGGCCGTGGTGCGGGCGGCTTATGAGAGCGATATCCCGCTGATTTCCGCTGTCGGGCACGAGACCGACTGGACCCTGATTGACCACGCCGCCGATTATCGCGCACCGACGCCGACGGGGGCCGCCGAACGTGCCGTTCCCGTCAAGGCGGAGCTTGTCGCAGATCAGGCGCGCACATCCGCAAGGCTTGCCTCGGCAATGACCCGGCTGATGGATTTCCGCCGCCAGACCCTGACCGGTCTTGCGCGCGGCCTGCCATCGCTCGACCAGTTGCTGGCGCTGCCGCGCCGCCGTTTTGACGAGGCCGGTCTGCGGCTGGGCCGGGCGCTGGAACTCAACACCATCAACAAGCGGCGGACGTTCGAGCGCAGCGTTTCCGGGCTTTCGGGCATGCCGCAGCGGCTTTCCATGATGGTGGCGCGAGACCGCGAGCAGATCCAGGTTCTCACCGCACGTGCCGACACGGCGATCGCGGCCAACATGAAAACCCACCGTGCCGCCCTGGCCAGCCAGCACCGGGTCTTGAACTCACTGTCCTACAAGAATGTGCTGGCCCGCGGCTTTGCCGTGATCCGCGATGGGGAAAACCGGCCCGTCTCCCGGGCCGAAGGCCTTGGCCCTGCCACCGGTATCGAAATCGAGTTTGCCGATGGCCGTATCAGCGCTGTCACAGGCGACAGTACGCCCGGCCCGTCGCCGGCAGAGCCCAATACAGCAAAGCCAAAGGCGGCAAAGCCGAAACCGGCCCGCAAGAAGCCTGTATCGAAGGCAAAACCGCCCGAACAGGGCAGCCTGTTTTAGCCAGCCTTGCCTTTTGCGGCCGGCACCAATGCCTCCCGCCCCGGTTCCGGGACGGAATAATTTTCTATTGCAAAACAGTGTTTCAATCGGCCCATTCGCCGCCACGCATCACCGGCGTGGCATTGCCGTTCGCATCGATGCCGTCGATATCGATCTTGTCCGATCCGATCATCCAGTCGATATGGATCAGCGAGGAATTGCCGCCCTTGGCCGCAATTTCATCGGAGGAAAGCTTGTCGCCGTCGATGAAGCATTTCGAATAGCACTGCCCGAGCGCGATATGGCAGGAGGCGTTTTCATCAAACAGGGTGTTGTAGAACAGGATGCCGCTTGCCGAAATCGGTGAGGAATGCGGCACCAGCGCCACCTCGCCGAGACGGCTCGCCCCCTCGTCGGTATCCAGAACCTTGTTGAGCACATCGCCGCCCTTTGCGGCGGCGGCATGCACGATCCGGCCGTTTTCGAACTGGACGCGGATATCGTCGATCAGCGTTCCCTGATGGGAGAGCGGCTTGGTCGAGGAGACATGACCTTCAACCCACAGCCGGTGCGGCGTGGTGAACACTTCCTCTGTCGGAATATTGGGATTGCAGACAATGCCGTTCTTGGCCATCGAGGCACCGCCGCTCCATTCATGGTCATCGGCAAGTCCGATGGTCAGATCGGTCCCCGGCCCGGTGTAGTGCAGTGCCGAAAAGCGCTTGCCGTTCAGCCATGCAGAGCGGCTGTGAAGCTGATCGTTGTGTTCGCGCCAGGCCGCGATCGGGTCAGGCTGGTTGACCCGCGAGGCGGCGAAGATCGCCCTTGCCAGCTTGGCAACAGCCATGGCGTCGGGATCGTCGGGAAACACGGTCTTGGCCCAGGCAAGCGAAGGGTAGGAGACGATATTCCAGTTGATGTCGAAACCGGCGATCTTTTCCAGCGCGGGTTTATAGGCCGTCGAGTTCGCCCGGTTGGCGCGCGAAACCTTTTCCGGGTCCTGCGCGGCCAGCAGCATCGGGTCGTCGCCAGCAATCGCAAGCCGGGCGGCACCGCGCTCGTAAGCCAGTCCCATGCCCTCGTAAAGCCAGTCGGCGGCCTTGTCGAAGCTGGCATCATGGGCATTTTCGAAACGCTCGAGTGTCGCCTGCGGATCGGAAAAGACCGTCGTCACCACGCCCGCACCGGCCTTGTAGGCATGGCGGGTGATCAGCCGGGTCAGCGGCTGCGCCTCGATCGGCGCCGTCATCACCAGATCCTGCCCCTCGGCCAGGTTGAGGCCGACATGCACGGCCACTTCCGCCAGTTTTTCCAGCGCTTTCAGATCTACGGGATGGGGAAGCTTTGTTTCGCCGGTCATGATTGCCTCACGCTGATGGTTTCTGTTGAGACCTATCTAAAGCGTTTCAGACTGAAATGGAATCGTTCTGCGGCAAGGATTTTGTGCCAGAACCAAGCAATTTGGCGCAGGGCATAGCCGAAGCTATGTCCAAGACGAAGACTGCCGGATCGGTCTGGCGTTATGCGATGATGCCCACGGTTGCCGCGCCCAGAGCCTTCACCGCATCTGCCGGGGCAAGCTTCACCTGAAGGCCGCGCTGACCGCCATTCATGATGACGTAAGGATGGTCAAGGGCAGCGATTTCGAAGACCACAGGCACGCGCTTTCGCTGACCGAAGGGCGAGATACCGCCGACATGATAGCCGGACAGGCGCTCGGCCGCAGGCACTTCCAGCATATGGGCATGCTTGCCCGAAAAGGCGGCAGCAAGCTTTTTCATTGACGCTTCGGCATTCGACGGCAAAACAGCGCAGACCGGCTTGCCATCGACTTCCGCCATCAGCGTCTTCAGCACACGCTCGGCCGGCTCTCCGATGGCTTCGGCGGCCTGCAGCCCGACCTTGAAGGCATTGGGATCATAATCATATTGCTGGATGGTGTAGGAAACACCGGCCTTGTCGAGAAACCGGGTTGCCTGGGTGGTCTTCGCCATCGTTCACGCCTTGTCGAAAAAGTCCGCATAGGTTTCCGGCTTGAAGCCGACGATCAGCCGGTCGCCGTCCTCCAGCACCGGACGCTTGATCATGGAAGGATTGGAGAGCATCAGGCCGATGGCCTTGTCCCGGTCGATATCCTGTTTTTCCGCGTCGGCAAGCTTGCGGAAGGTCATGCCGGCGCGGTTCAGTACCTTTTCCCACCCGGCTTCATCGCACCAGCGCTCCAGATGCGCGCGGTCGATGCCGGCCTTCTTGTAATCGTGAAGTTCGTAGCCGACCCCGTGATTATCCAGCCAGGTCCACGCCTTCTTCATGGTGTCGCAGTTTCGAATTCCGTAAAGCGTTACCGCCATGGCGTAATCCTTTCACAAGATCGTTCTGGCCGACAAAAACAGTCCTCATCAAGGACCGTCAGACTGCTGACAAAGCTCGCCCCGCTCTCCTTCGTCACCCTCGGGCTTGTCCCGAGGGTCTAAGCACGCATGAACGCGACAAGCGTATCGGGCAAAAAAATAAATTTAAAACAATCTATTACGGACCGCCAACGCCGCTCGCGCTGAGCGGTGGTTAGATCCTCGGGACAAGCCCGAGGATGACGTCCGTAAAAAGGATAGGTTTGTCAGTAAACTGACGGTCCTCATCAAGGACCGTTTTCAAAGTTGAGATTTTGGACAAAACTCCTTTAAAAAAGTTCAGTCACACGGTTTCCCAGCCGCCGTCGAGCTTGCCGGCACGATAGATCGCATCGATCACCCGCTGGTTCTTCACCGAATTTTCGAGCGTGAACACCTCGGCCTTGCCGCCGCTCGCTGCTTCGGAAAACGCCTCGACCTCACGAACATACTGGCGGCTGTCCTGAAAGCGGAAGGACTGGGTCTCGCTATGGTTCTGGTTGGAAAGCAGCAAGGCTTCCTCACCCCAGCGCTCGCCATTGAAGGGGGAGAGCACCTCGATCATGCCCTCGGTACCATGGAAGGTCATCGACTGCCGGTGGGCAAGCTGCGTGGAAATGTAAAAGCTTGCCTCGAAGCCCGGAAACTCCGCCCGTACAGACGCAAAGATATCCGTGCCGAATTCGCTGTCATAGCGCACCGTTGCCTGAAGCCGCGTGGGTTCCGCGCCGGTGGCAAACCGCGTGGTCACGGTCGGATAGACGCCGATATCGGGCAGACCGCCGCCGCCGAGCGCGGGAATGTTGCGCATATTGGTGGCATCGCGCAGAAAATAGGTAAAGGAGCCCTGAACCTGCTGCAGCGTGCCAATCGCGCCATCGGCAAGAAGCGCGCGTATCTTGTGCCAGACCGGCGCGTACGTAACCATGAAGGCTTCGCTGATCAGCACATTGTTGCGATCACGCGCAGCGATAACCGGTTCGATATCCTCCGCCTTCAGTGCCAGCGGCTTTTCGACCAGAACATGCTTTCCGGCATCCGCGGCCTTGATGGCCCATTCCACATGCTGTGAGGTCGGTAGCGGAATATAAACCGCGTCGATCACATCGCTGGCCAGCATTTCCTCGTAAGACGCGAAAGCATGCGGCGCGCCGAAACGGGTCGCCATGGCCTGGGCCCGCTCGAGATCGCGGCTGGCGACAGCCGACAGCACGGCATTCTCCGCATCGACGATTGCCGGCACGACGGCTTCACGACCGATTTTGGCGGTCGAAACAATTCCAAAACGCAACATGGGATTTCCTCACCTGTTATTCCGCGGCCAGCATAGAAATCGGCCGGCACGTGTGCAACCGGCAAATCGGGCGTTTTGTCGCTTTCGCTTCGACGTCGGTTCCATTGCCATGCGGCCGCCGGCAACCTACGTTAAGGATGGAAAAAGGGTCAGCACCCGGGAGGAAACAATGCACAGACGAAGGCTTGGCAGAACGGATATAGAAATATCGCCCGTTGTCTTCGGCGGCAATGTGTTCGGCTGGACAGCGGATGAGCAGACGTCCTTTGCGCTGCTCGATCGCTTTGTCGGCGGCGGCTTCAACGCAATCGATACGGCGGATGTCTATTCCGCCTGGGTTGATGGAAACGCCGGCGGCGAATCGGAAACGATCATCGGCAACTGGCTGAAGCGCGGGGGCGTTGCGCGCGAGGACGTCGTCATCATCACCAAGGTCGGTTCGGAAATGGGGCCCGGCAGGAAAGGTCTCAAGGAAGACTGGATCATGCGCGCGGTGGAGGATTCGCTCAAGCGTCTGCAGACCGATTATCTCGATGTCTATCTGGCCCACTGGCCGGACCCCGATACCGACTATGATGAGACGATCGGCGCTTTCACAAGACTGCGCGAACAGGGAAAGGTCAGGGCGATCGGCGCATCCAATCTCGATGCCCGGCAGCTTGAGGAGGCACTGACGGTTGCCGAGCACACCGGCCGGGCGCGTTACGATGTGTTGCAGCCGCTGTACAATCTTTACGACCGCTCCGGCTTTGAGGGGGCGCTGGCCGAACTCTGTGTCGAACATGATATCGGCGTCATCACCTATTTCAGCCTTGCTGCAGGCTTCCTGACCGGCAAATACAGGTCTTTCGACGACGCCGCGGCGACGGCGCGTGCAAGACATGTCGAGAAATATTTCGACGACCGGGGAAGACGCATTCTCGCCGCACTCGAAACAGTCGCATCGCAGACCGGTGAACATCCTGCGGCAATAGCGCTTGCGTGGCTGATGACGCGGCGCGGCGTGACGGCGCCTATTGCCAGCGCTTCACGCCCTGAACAGATGGACACGCTGCTGCGTGCGCCCGACATCGACCTCACCCAGGAAGCCCTGCAAATGCTTCAGGAAGCCGGAGAATGAACGACATCAGCATTCGTACAGCAAGAGCCGAAGACAAGGCCGCATGGCTTACACTCTGGCAGGGGTATCTGACCTTTTATGGCTCCGCCATCGCCCCGGATGTGACGGAAATGACATGGTCGCGGATCATTGATCCGATTACCCCCGTCTTCACGCGTCTTGCGGTTGTCGATGACAGGCCGGTGGGTTTTGCGACCTGCATTCTCCACCCGCGCACCTGGGCGGTCGAACCCGCGTGTTATCTGGAGGATTTGTTCGTGGACGAAAACCAGCGCGGGCGCGGCATCGGCAAACGGCTGATTGACGACCTGATCGCGATGGGCCGGCGCGATGGCTGGACGAATCTCTACTGGCACACCAACAAAGATAACGAAACCGCGCGCCGGCTCTATGATCGGTACGACAAGGCCGATAATTTCGTGCGTTACCGGCTGCCGTTGACACCGTGACGGTGGCTTACTTGGTGCCGTACATCCGGTCGCCGGCATCGCCCAGCCCCGGAACGATATAGCCCTTCTCGTTCAGATGGCTGTCGATGGCGGCCGTGTAGATCGGCACGTCGGGATGGCTTTTGTGAAAGTGCTCGATGCCCTCGGGCGCAGCCAGCAGGCACAGGAACCGCAGATTGGTCACGCCGCGTTCCTTCAGCCGGTCGACGGCGGCGATCGATGAATTGCCGGTCGCCAGCATCGGATCGACGACAATCACCAGCCGTTGGCCGATATCTTCCGGCGCCTTGAAGAAATATTCGATCGCCTCAAGCGTTTCATGATCGCGGTAAACCCCGATATGAGAGACGCGGGCAGACGGCACCAGATCGAGCATGCCTTCCAGAAGACCGTTGCCGGCGCGCAGGATCGAGGCAAACACCAGTTTCTTGCCCTCGAGAACCGGCGCTTCCATCGTCGTCAGCGGCGTCTCGATCGTCTCCATGGTCAGTTCGAGATCGCGCGTGACCTCGTAACAGAGCAGGGTCGAGATTTCCCTGAGCAGCCTGCGAAAACCGGCCGTCGACGTATCTTTCTGACGCATCTTCGTCAGCTTGTGTTGAACCAGAGGATGGTCGATGACCGTTGCGCCGTTCATGGAGGTCTTCCCGTCTTTTTGTGCACTGGCCCCGTTATGGCGCAAAAGACGGCAATGCAGCAAGCATCACGCAGGCTTTGCACACATATCCCGGCATTTTCCACCGTTTCAGCCGTCAAGCCGGGCGTAAAGTCGCGCGCGCGTCGGCTCATCCACGAATGCCGCCGCAATCGCCTGGCGCGTCATGGCGGCAATCGCCGCGGCAGAAAGGCCCATTTCGCTTTGTGCCACCGCATATTCACGCGCAAGCGAGGTGTCGAAGAACGGCGGATCGTCGGAATTGAGCGTGACCCGGACACCGGCATCAAACAGCTGGCGCAGCGGATGGGAGCGGAAATCGGGATAGACCGACAGCGCGATATTGGAACCCGGGCAGACCTCGAGCACCACGCCCTCATCGGCAAGCCGGCGGACAAGACCGGGGTCTTCAACCGCCCGCACACCGTGGCCGATCCGGTCCGGGCGCACCAGATCCAGCGCATCGCGCACCGAGCCCGGTCCGCAGACTTCACCGGCATGGATAGTCAGTTTCAGCCCGCCATCGCGGGCGATGTCAAAGGCGCGGGCATAATCCGCCACGCGGCCCACACGTTCATCACCGGCCATGTTAAAGCCCGTCAGCAGCGGAAAACCGCAGGAAACGGCATAGCGCGCAGCACCCTCGACCTGCTCCGGCCCCATATGCCGCTCGCCGATCATCACCATCCGGCACTCGATGCCGGTCCTGTTTCTGGCCGCCTCGATGCCCGCCGAAATCGCCCGCATATAGCCGTCGCGGGAAAGACCCGCAGCAAGCCCCTGTTCGGGAGAGACAAACAGCTCCGAATAGATCGCGCCCGCTGCGGCAAGCTCATCGAGATAGGCTTCCGCCAAAGCCGCAAAATCCTCCTCCGAGCGAAAGACGCTCGCGATTGCCGCATAACAGGCAATGAAGCTTGAAAAATCGTGCCAGACATAACGGCCTTCATGCAGCCAAGACGAAAGGTCGATCCCGTATTTATCGGCAAGCCGGGCGGCAAGAGCGGGCGGGGTCGCCCCTTCTATATGGCAATGAAGCTCGGCTTTCGGTGTCGTCACAGGAAAGATGCTCCGTGTTTGCCGGGGGCAAGGCCGAGATGGCGGGCAATGCTTTCGCCAATATCGGCATAGGTCTCGCGAACGCCAAGCGAGCCCGGCTGAAGCCCCGGCCCGAACACCAGAACCGGCACGCGCTCGCGGGTGTGGTCGGATCCACGCCATGTCGGATCGCAGCCATGATCAGCGGTCAGCACGGCAATATCGCCGGGCTTCATCCGCTCCGCGATATCGCCGACGCGGGCATCGAACGCTTCAAGCGCTGCTGCATAGCCCGGCACATCGCGGCGGTGGCCGTAGACCATGTCGAAATCGACCAGATTGGTAAACATCAGGTCGCCCTCGCCCGCTGCATCCATCGCCTCCAGGCTGGCATCCACCAGCGCGTCATTACCGTCGGCCTTGAACACGCGCGACACGCCCTTGCCCGCGAAAATGTCGGAAATCTTGCCGACGGCCAGCACGGTCCCCCCGGCTGCCGTCACCCGGTCGAGCAGCGTCTCTTCCGGCGGCGCAATCGAGAAATCACGACGATTGCCGGTGCGCTTGAAGGTTTCGGCCGTCTCCCCGATGAAGGGACGGGCAATCACCCGGCCGATATTCAGATCATAGGTCAGCTCCCGCACAACCGCGCAGAGCTTCATCAGCCGGTCGAGACCGAAATGATATTCGTGGGCGGCAATCTGGAACACGCTGTCGGCCGAGGCGTAGAAGATCGGGCGGCGGGTCCAGACATGTTCCTGACCGAAGCGCTTGATGATTTCCGTGCCCGAGGCGTGGCAATTGCCGAGGCTGCCGGGAATATCCGCCTCGCGATAGATCGCCTCCAGAAGATCGGCCGGAAAACAGTCTTGCTGATCGGGGAAATAGCCCCAGTCGAACATTACCGGCGTTGCCGCAATTTCCCAGTGGCCCGATGGGGTGTCCTTGCCGCGCGAAACCTCGCTTGCCGCGCCATAGCGCCCGAAAAGGCGGTCTGCCCCTTCCATGCCTGCGGGATAGTGCCGGGTGGCAAGCTTGGCGGCTTCCAGAAGACCAAGCGCTGAAAGGTTGGGCAGTTTCAGCGGACCGGAGCGAAGCCCCTCACGGTCGCCAAGCCCTGCGGCGCAGAATTCGGCGATATGGCCGAGCGTATCGGCGCCGAGGTCGCCATAGGCGCGGGCATCCGGTGCGCCTCCGATGCCGAAGGAATCAAGAACATAAAGAAAGGCACGGGCCATCGGCGCTCAATCCTGAAACACAAATCATGTCTTTCTTCTATCTTCTGCCCGCCCGCAAGGCAAACAGCGCCAGCGACACCGGAACCGATGCGGCAACTCGTGCATTTAGAACATGATAACCATGTTTCTTAACGCCGCAGGAAGGCAGGCAGGTCATGCTGACAGTCACGGACACCATCAAGGCGATTACTGTCATGCCCGAAAGAAGCAGCCGAAAAGACCAGGCCGGAAACCAGGCAAGCGAACTGGCGCTGATCGCCGGCGTTCTTCTGGCGGCAACAGCACTGGTGATCTTCGCCGCTTTCCGGCTTTACGCTGTCAGTTGAGGCGGTTCACGCCGTAAGCCGCAACAACGCGGCCAGCATCAATTCCGCACCCTTTTCAATATCCGACCATTCGGAATATTCCTCCGGCGCGTGTGATATCCCGTTGCGACTGGGCACGAAAATCATCGCCGAGGGGCAGAGCGTCATCATCGTCTGCGCATCATGGCCGGCCCCCGAGATCATCCGTTTGGCCGGAAGGCCCAGCCCCTCTGCCGTTTCAGACAGAAGATCGACAAGACCGGCATCGAAGGCGACAGGCGGGATAAAACTCTTTTCCTCGATTTCATGGGTGAGGCCGTGCTTTGCCGCGACCGCCGCCGTCGCGCGATAAAACAGTCTCTGAAGACCACGCATGACGGCCTCCGACGCATCCCGGATGATGACCGAGAAGACCGATTCGCCGGGCACGGTATGCGGATGATTGGGCAAGAGTTCCACTTTTCCGATGGTAATCCGCGCGATATCGGACGGCGCGCTTTCGATCATCCCCGGGATTTGCGTGGCGATTTCCGCAAGGCCGGCAAAAGCATCGGCGCGCATGTCCATCGGCGTGGTGCCGGAATGATTGGCCGTGCCCTTGAGCGTGACCTGCAAATTGACGATCCCGGTCGCCCCCTCCGGCAGGCCGATGGCTATGCCCTCGCGCTCCAGCACCGGCCCCTGCTCGATGTGCAACTCCAGAAAAGCCCGGACCGAGCCTTTCGGGCGGGCAGCGCCCGGAACGGCCTCCGGATCAAGGCCCTGCGCGCGCATGGCATCGGCCAGCAGCACACCGTCGGCATCCGTGGCATTCGCCAGCCATTCCGGCGTCACCAGCCCGGCCATGGCCTGAGACCCGAGCATGCCGCCAAACCGGCCCTCCTCCTCCGAGGTTGCCGCGACCTCGACCGGCACGGCAGGCTGAATGCCCGCCTCCTTCATTGCCCGCACGCATTCAAGCGCGACGGCAACGCCGAGTGAACCGTCGAATGCACCGCCATCGACAACGGTGTCGAGATGCGATCCGACCATCACCGACGGTGCGTCGGCATCGCCGCAACGCCCGAAAACCGAGTTGGCGCCATCGCGGGTCACCGCTAAGCCGTCCTTTTCCATCTCGCCTGCAAACCAGTCTCGGACCGCCATATCGGCACCGGAAAAACCGGGCCGGTTGTAGCCTTCGCCCGGCCCGCCCGCACCGGAAAAACCGGGCCGGTTGTAGCCTTCGCCCGGCCCGCCCGCACCGAAGCGGTTGATGCCGTCAAGGAGTGCCCTGAGCCGGTCGGAATTGATTTTCGGTTTGCAGCTCATGGCAGTCGGCCTCCCTTTTACGCCGCATGACGGCTTCCTCTTTCGGGAATTTATTATGATAATTTCCGGTCAGCCGCAAACAGAGTGCTGAAAAACAGATGCCCGCCCCGCCGTCCATGCGTTGGTTGTCACGGTTCCTCTTCCGGTGACATGCAGGCGGCAGGGCGGACACGGCTCCGCTCCCAGAAGTCGTCAATACTGATATCAGGGACCTGCGATCAGGCCCCATATGATACGCACGGGTCTTCGGTATCAGGTCGCCATGCTGTTGCGCACGGCCTGCAGCATGACAAGGTGCGATTCAATGAAGGGCACGAGAATGGTCGCAATCGTCGTATCCATTCCGGTCTTGCCTTCCTTGACGCGCTGTTTTTGAATTTTCAACAGGGCTTCATGGCCGTCGATTTCGCTTTTGACATACAGCAGGTCGAACTTGGTTCCGGGATCCATCTTCTTCAGTTCGGCCAGTGTATGGGCAAACTCTTTCGGGCGCTCGGGCTTGGCGGCGCCAGCGCCCAGCAGCAGGCCGCCGACAGCAGTGGCCTCTCCTTCCTCCAGCCTGGCGAACTGCTGCACCATCGGGTGAACGGCCTTTTTGCTCGCCAGTGTGGAAATGTCCCCGGAGAACAGGCCGATCGTCAGCGTTTTGTCGGCATAGTCGGATGTCACAATATTGGCATTGGCGATCACCGGCGCGAGCCCGGTAAAGGCCGCGGCCATGGCGCCGCCGATCAATACCCGGCGACGGTTGAGATCTGTCGTGGTCATGTTCATCTGCCTTCCGTTTCTCAAAATAACCCCATGCTCGCAATTGCGGGCACGACGTTATGACGGACGGTAGAAAATCCTGATTATGGACAATTTTAAGGCGAACAATTCGCCGCTTCTCTGCTCTCATCAAAATCGGCTTGGTTGCCTCACACCCCGTAAGCAACTGATCTGAAATATCTATTTCTAGAAACCGGTTGTGCGGGTTGCAATTTATTATGATCAATCCTTGTCAATTACAAAATCTTCATGATTAATTAACCAAATAACAACAGAGGAGAACCGACAGATGAAACGCCTTCTCGCCGCGGCCCTTGCCGTCGCATCGCTGGCTTTCGCGGCCCCGGTCGTTGCCCAAACGCCGCCCAATGTTCTGATCGTCGGCCAGATCGCCGAGCCCAAATCGCTCGATCCCGCCGTCGATACCGCCGTCAATGATTTCCGCATTCTGGTGAACATGTATGACGGTCTGGTGCGCTACAAGGACGGCACGCTTGAGGTCGAACCGGCGCTTGCCACAAGCTGGGACATTTCCGAAGACGGCAAGACCTATACGTTCAAGCTGCGCGAGGGCGTCACCTTTCACGACGGCTCGCCCTTCAATGCCGAAGCGGTGAAGTTCAACTTCGAGCGCATGCTGGACGAAAACCACCCCTATTACGACACCGGCCCGTTTCCGCTGTCCTTCAATTTCTCCGCAGTGGACAGTATCGAAGTCGTCGATGACCTGACGGTGAAATTCACGCTGTCTGAACCCTATGCACCGTTCCTGTCCAACCTCGCCTACCCGATCGGCCTGATCGTTTCACCGGAAGCGGTGAAGGAATACGGCGCCGATTTCGGCCGCCATCCCTCCGGCACAGGCGCCTTCAAGTTCGAGGAGTGGGATCCGAACGCCAAGGTCGTTGTCTCCAAAAACGCCGATTACTGGGATGGCGCGCCGCCGCTTGAAGCCGTGGTCTTCCGTCCCGTCACCGATGCCAACACCCGCGTCGCCGAAATGATGTCCGGCGGCCTTGATGTGATGGTGGAGGTTCCCCCGGATTCGCTCTCGCAGTTTACCGGCAATGACAATTACACGGTCTACGAACAGGCCGGTCCGCATCTCTGGTTCCTGATCCTCAACCTGAAGGACGGCGTCTTCACCGACAAGAAGGTTCGCCAGGCCGTCAATTACGCGATCAACAAGGAAGCGATCGTCAACGACATCCTGCAGGGCACGGCCGAAGTCGCCGCAGGCCCGACGCCGCCGGCTTTCGCCTGGGCCTATGATGACAGCCTTTCGCCCTACCCTTACGACCCGGAAAAGGCCAAATCGCTTCTCGAGGAAGCCGGTTATGACGGTTCGGAGCTGACCTTCTATGTCACCGAAGGCGGTTCGGGCATGCTGGAGCCGCAGGCCATGGCCACCCAGATCCAGGCCGATCTCGAAGCTGTGGGCATGCCGGTCAAGATCGAAACCTATGAGTGGAACACCTTCCTCGGCAAGGTGAACCCCGGTCTTGCGGGCGAAGCCGACATGGCGGAAATGGCATGGATGACCAACGACCCGGACACCCTGCCCTTCCTGGCACTGCGCTCCGAAGCCTTCCCCGACAAGGGCGGTTTCAACTCCGGTTACTATTCCAACCCGGAGGTCGACAAGCTTCTTGAACAGGCCCGCACCTCCACGGACCAGGACGAGCGCGCCGAACTCTACAAACAGATGCAGGGCATCGTCCATGACGACGCTCCCTGGGTGTTCGTCGCCAACTGGAAGCAGAACGCGGTGACCAAGGCAAGCGTCGAAAACTTCAAGCTGCAGCCGTCATTCTTCCTGCTGCTGCAGAAGGTGGCGAAGCCGAATTGAACGATGCCGGGGTGGTCGTTTGGGCATCTGTGCATGCTTCCTTTTTCGACCGCCCCGCATCATTCTGCGTCATCCTCGGGCTTGACCCGAGGATCTAATCCCCTTTCCACGCGAGCGGAGTCCGTGGTCAGTCAGCAAGACAGTTCTTTCTGACCCTTTCTGCCCCGAAACGCCGGTCGTGCTGGTACGTGCATAGACCCTCGGGACAAGCCCGAGGGTGACGACAGAGAGCGGGATCCCCGGTGGCGGGGCCGCACTGCTTGCTCCCCATATTCTCTCCCGCTGGCGGGAGAGATGCCCCGAAAGGGGCAGTGAGGGTGGCGCAGCATATCAAAACGTGAGGACGTTCGAGGGGATAGACTCCCCCCTCACTGTCGCTGTCGCGACATCTCTCCCCTCCGGGGCGAGAAGGTTGGGGGGGCTTTGCGGCAATCGCCGTTTGCCCTTGATCACATGGCCACCACGGAGAACACGTCATGGCACAATACATCCTCAGGCGGCTTCTGACCGTCATTCCGGTCCTTCTGGGTCTGACCGTGATTGTCTTCGCCATCATGGCGATGATCCCCGGCGATCCGGCGACCGCGATCCTGGGGTCTTACGCCACGCCGGAAAATGTCGAACGCATCAACAAGGCGCTCGGCCTCGACAAGCCTCTGGTGCAGCAATATTTCATCTGGCTCGGCAATATTCTCCACGGCGATTTCGGTCGGTCCTATACCCAGAACCGGCCGGTCATCGACATCATTACCGAGCGTTTCGGCAACACGCTGATCCTTGCCGGCACCTCGCTGGTGCTCTGTTCCATCCTCGGCCTTCTGCCCGGCATCGTTTCGGCGGTGCGTCAGTATGGCGCCACCGACAAGCTGGTGACTTTTTTCGTGCTGATCGGCATTTCGGTGCCTTCTTTCTGGCTTGGCCTGCTGCTGATCCTGCTGTTTGCCGTCAAGCTGCAATGTCTGCCGGCCAGCGGCATGTATGCGATCTATGGCGGCGGCGGTCCGCTTGACCTGTTCAAGCATCTGATCCTGCCGGCCTTCACCCTTTCCGTGGTCGCCACCGGCGTGGTCGCGCGGCTGACACGCACCTCGATGCTGGAAGTGCTGCGGCAGGATTACATCCGCACCGCGCGCGCCAAGGGTCTGAAGGAGCGCCGCGTGATCATGCGCCATGCTTTCAAGGCCGCACTCGTCTCCGTCATTCCCGTGCTCGGCATTCAGGCCGGCTTTGTGCTCGGCGGCGCGGTCTATATCGAAACCGTGTTCCAGTGGCCGGGCATCGGCTCGATGCTGGTGACCGCCATTTCCACCCGCGACCTGCTGACAGTCCAGGGCGGGGTTCTGATCGTCGCAGCCGCCTATGTGCTGTTCAATCTGGTCGCCGATGTCGTCCAGAGCATGCTTGACCCGAGGTTGCGCTGATGACCGATGCCACCGCAAGCACCGCCCAGGCCAGGCCGGCAAAGAAAAGCGGCCGTCCGAGCGCGCTCAAGCTTCTGTTCAACAACACGCTGGCGACCGGCGGGCTGATCATTCTTGCCATCATCATCGTCATCGCGCTGGCGGCCCCCACCCTGCCGCTGCAGCCGCCGAATGTGACGGACCCGTCCGTGCGCCTGTCGCCGCCGCTCACCGAAGGCCATCTGCTCGGCACGGATTCACTTGGCCGCGACCTGCTGTCACGCCTGATCTGGGGCACCCGCGTCAGCCTCGCCGTCGGCGTTTCGGCGACGTTGATCGCCGCCTTTTTCGGCTCGCTGATCGGGCTGGTGGCGGGTTATGCGGGCGGGCGCACCGACAACATCCTGATGCGCGGCATCGATATGGTGATGGCCTTTCCCTATATCCTGCTGGCGCTTGCCATTGTCGCCGTGCTTGGCCCCGGCCTCTTGAACGCGCTCTATGCCATCGCCATCGTCAACATTCCCTTCTTCGCGCGGAATATTCGCGGCATGACGCTCGGGCTTTCACGCCGTGAGTTTGTCGATGCCGCACGGCTTTCCGGCAAATCGCATTTCGCCATTCTGTTCGGCGAGGTGCTGCCGAATGTACTGCCGGTGATCATCATCACCATGTCGACCACGATCGGCTGGATGATCCTGGAAACGGCCGGCCTTTCCTTCCTCGGTCTCGGCGCCCAGCCGCCGCAGGCCGATCTCGGCTCGATGCTCGGCGATGGCCGCAAGGTGCTGTTCACCGATGCCTATGTGTCGATGGTGCCGGGCCTGATGATCTTTGCCCTCGTCATGAGCATCAATCTTCTCGGCGACGGTATTCGCGATGTGCTCGACCCCCGGCTGAAATCCGGCGCGCTGGCACGTCCCGGCGCACGCACGGCGGTGAAGCGCGAAAGCGTCCCGGACCGGGGCCAGAGGCCGGAAACGGTGCTGGACATTCAGGCCATGCGCACCGAATTCCATGTCGGCGGGAGCATCTACAGGGCGGTCGGCGGGGTCGATCTGCACATGCGCCAGGGCGAATGCGTCGGCTTGGTCGGCGAATCCGGCTCCGGCAAGTCGGTCACCGCCATGTCGCTGATGGGGCTGGTACCGACCCCGCCCGGGCGCATTGCCGGCGGTGCGGCATGGCTCGACAATGAGGACCTGTTTGCCGCAAGCGATGAACGCATCCGGCAATTGCGCGGCGGCGATGTCTCCCACGTGTTTCAGGACCCGCTGTCCACCCTGCACCCGCTGTTTACCGTCGGCGATCAGCTGATCGAGGCCATTCAGTCCCACCAGCCGCTCTCGAAACAGAAGGCGCGCGAAAAGGCGGCGGACCTTCTGGAATCGGTGCGCATTCCCAATGCGGCGGAGCGACTGAAAGCCTTTCCGCACGAGCTTTCCGGCGGCATGCGTCAGCGCATCTCGATTGCCATGGCGCTTGCCAATGATGCCAAGGTGATCATCGCCGACGAGCCGACAACCGCGCTTGACGTGACCGTGCAGGCGCAGATCCTCGAACTGATGAACGGACTGCGCAAGGAGCGCAACACCGCAATCCTGTTCATCACCCATGATTTCGGCGTGGTGTCCGCCATCTGCGACCGGGTGGCGGTGATGTATGCCGGACGAATCGTCGAAACCGGCACAACCGAGGAAATTCTGGAACGCCCCGCCCACCCCTATACGGCCAAGCTGATCGAGTGCGTGCCCGTGCTCGGCGAACCGGACCGCCGCCTTGACGCCATCGAGGGCCGGCCGCCCGTGGTCAACAATCTGCCGGAAGGCTGCGCCTTTGCCGACCGCTGTCCCTTCGTTCAGGACGACTGTCGCAGCGGCGACATCGCCATGACCGAACTTGGCGAGGAACGCGGTGTGCGCTGCCTGCATCCGCTGAACAGGGAGAACGCCGATGGCTGAGGATGTATTGATCGCCGTCGATCGCGCCGAACGGACATTTGGCGGCGGCAAGACGCTGTTCGGCAGGCCGCTTCCCGCCGTCCATGCGGTGCAGGACGTCACCATCGATGTGAAGAAGGGCGAAACGCTCGGCATTGTCGGCGAATCGGGCTGCGGCAAGTCGACGCTCGCCCGCATCCTCTCCGGCCTCGATGTGCCGACGGGCGGCACAATCACATTCGAGGGCAAGGACCTTGCGAAAGAAGCCCGCAAGAACCCGCGGCAACTGGCCCGCCAGGTGCAATATGTGTTTCAGGACCCGGTCTCCTCGCTCAATCCCAGGAAAAAAATCCGCACCATTCTGGAAGCGCCACTCATCCACCTGTTGAAGCTGAACAAGGCCGAGCGGGCAAAACGGCTTGAAGAGCTGATGAACGCGGTCAATCTGGCGCCGGAGTTCCTCGACCGCTACCCGCACGAATTTTCCGGCGGTCAGGCCCAGCGCATCGGCATTGCCCGCGCGCTGGCCGCAAACCCGGAAGTGATCGTGCTGGACGAGCCGGTTTCCGCACTCGATGTCTCGGTGCAGGCGCAGGTGCTGAATATTCTCGACGACCTCAAGGCCCGTTTCGGCCTCACCTATCTGTTCATCTCCCACGATCTTTCGGTGGTCGAGTCGATTTCCGACCGGGTGGCGGTGATGTATTTCGGGCGCATTGTCGAGCTCGGCACACGCGATCAGGTGTTCTCCGGCGCGCTCCATCCCTATACGCACCTGTTGTTGAATTCCGCCCCCGCCCCCGGCAGAAAGGCCGTTTCCGGCGGGGATCGCGAAGCCGAACTGCCTGATCCCTATAATCCGCCGCCGGGCTGTGCGTTTTTCGCCCGATGTCAGAACGGAACGGAGCAATGTCAGCGCTCCGTTCCGCCGATTGACGAGGCGATGGGGAAAGCGGGCCACAAAGCCGCCTGTTTTCACCCGATGACGAAAAGGACGGCATGAGTAACACAAGTCTTGAAAGCCGGCAGGCCTTCGGCCCGCCCTTTGCGGAAAAGAAGCGCAAACGCCCCGACATGATCGCCGACATGCTGCGCGAACGCATGATCGATGCGGACCTGAAACCCGGCGATCGCATGCCCGCCGAATGGCTCGGGCAAGATGCCTTGCGCGCTTCCCGCGGCACGGTGCGCGAGGCCTTGAAAATTCTCGAATTCCAGGGACTGATCGCCTCCAAGACCGGCCCGGGCGGCGGCATTTTCATCCGCGCCGTGCAACCGGCGGAAGCGATCCAGACCGTGACCAGCCTGTTTCTGCAGGCGCCGCCCTCGATTGCCGATATCTATGCTCTGCGCAAGACGCTGGAACCGCAGCTTGCCGCCGATGCGGCGCGTCATTTTCCCGCCGCTGCCATCAAGACCCTACAGGACAAGATCAGGCTTTATGAAGGACAGGCCGAGACGGCCGAGGAAGAATATGTCCAGCGGCTCGCCGAGCTGGACTTTCACGCCGAACTGGCCCGCCACGCCCAAAACCCGGTTCTGGGCTTTACCTGCGGCCTGCTTCTAAATCTCCTGCGCGATCTGCCCGCCTGCCGCGCGATCTATGAGGAGCCCAATCCGGGTTTGCGCGAAACCGGCATTTTCTATCAGATCGAGCTGATCAAGGCGATCCGTGCGAAAGACAGCGAAGCGGCCCGTAGCATCATGGCGGAACATATGGTGGAGGCCGAGGCTTACATGCTCGAGCGCGCACGCCTCAATGCGGTGCGCTCCGGTATCGAGCAATAAACCGTCCCGAAAGGGGAACAAGCATGAAATGCGCACATACGATCCATGACCACCAGGGCCATCTCGGCTGGGACCGGTCGATCGCGCCTGTTCTCGTCGCCTGCTCCGGCGAAACCATCGCGTTTTCCTGCCGGGATGCCGGCAACGGACACTATGGTCCTGCCAGCACGGCAGCCGACATCCTGACGGCCGAGCCCGGCAAGGCCAATCCGCTGACGGGACCGCTTTATGTGGAAGGCGCAAAGCCCGGCGATGCGCTGAAGGTCACCATTAACGAATTCGCCCCCTCCGGTTTCGGCTGGACAGCGATCATTCCCGGCTTTGGCCTGCTTGCCGACCAGTTTTCCGAGCCGAAGCTGAAGCTCTGGGATTACGAGACCGACATTGCCACACCCGCCGTTTTCAGCCCGCTGGCGCGCATTCCGCTGCGCCCCTTCATCGGAACCATTGGCGTCGCCATGGCCGACCCCGGCCATCATTCGGTCATCCCGCCGCGCCGGGTCGGCGGCAATATGGATATCCGCGACATTGCCGCAGGCACCACGCTCTATCTTCCGGTCGAGGTCGAGGGCGCGCTGCTGTCCATCGGCGACACCCACGCGGCCCAGGGCGACGGCGAGGTCTGCGGCACAGCGATCGAAAGCGCCATGGATGTCTCCGTCACGGTCGAGGTGGTGCGTGAGGCCGCGCCGAAGACGCCCTATTTCACCACGCCCGGCCCGATCGCGCGCCACCTCGACGGCGCGGGCTACGAGGTGACCACCGGCATCGGCCCTGACCTGATGGAAGCCGCGCGCGCTGCCGTATCCAACATGATCGAGCTCCTGGCAAAAACCCGCAACCTCGATCCCGCCGACGCCTACATGCTCTGCTCGGTCTGCGGCGACCTGAAGATCAGCGAGATCGTCGACGCTCCCAACTGGGTGGTTTCCTTCTATTTTCCGCGGATTGTTTTTGAATAGCGCGGAAAGCCACGAGGCACCTTTCCGGCTCTCCTGTTATCGGCGCCCGTAAAGGGGGCGACGCTGACAGTCCCTTCAATTTTCACCAATCAGCCAACAACAATTGTTGACTTTGTCATGCAACCATGAGAGGTCAGCATTAACAGCGATAGTACGTACTTACTTTTAATACAAATATTTCAGCAACTTAACCGACATTTTTCAGCGCAATACCCGCGATGAAAGCAACCTTAAAGAGTGTTATGTTTCATTTTGTTGCCAGATATGGCATTATATAGCCATGCCTGAATCACCCTAGGCAGAGCCGGCCCCAAGCATCCGAAAAACGCTTTCGCACTAAAGCCCGTTGCGCAGCCGCTTCTTCAGCCGATGCTCAACAATGCGGATATGCAGTTCGACTTCATCGCGATCTCCCAGATCACAATTTTCAGCCAAAAATCCATAACCTCTGAATATTTCCTCCAACACAATCCTGGTGCTGGAATCGATCTCGTGCTCGACGAGCCCAAGCAGGCGCATACTCAACAAGACAAACGTTTCTTCATCTATAAGCCACTGAACTGGCTTGTTTATTTTAGAAACTCTCTTATCACCTTCATGCTCAAATTTCTGCCCTTTGCCGCGTAAAAGCCACTCGACAGAAACGCCGGTCAGATCCGATATCGCAATACATGCGCTCACCTTCGGCTCCGTCTCTCCGCTGACCCAACCGCCGACTGTCCGGCGGGAAACGCCGATTTCAGCTGAGAGACGGTTCAGCCCACCAATCTCGTCAGCAGCTTCTTTTAGACGCTTGTGAAAGCTTCGCGTATACATTGGGCGAAAATCACTACCTTGTTGAAATATACATCTTTACATTTGGAATTTTTTTGCTATGGTTCGAGCAACAAAATGCGAAACACAATCAGAGGTGTCATTCTCCAAAAAGTCGGCCGAAAGGAACAGTATCAGGCCAGAACACAATCTGCCCTAACCGCGACTTTCCCTCGATCAGGGCTCACATTTGGCGATCCGGTCACGTTATTGTCAAAACGACTGGGTGCCGGTGTTTATATGTATTGGCGCTCTCCTGGTGCTCAACGCACTGGTTTTGAGCGTGGTGTTTATCGCATACAGAGTCACTCTGCTCACAGCGATAACCACAGTTATTCTGATCAACAGATCAGTACATCCATGGTATCCGGAGCGATTTTCTCCTGTTTGCCTTAAGTAAATGATGGTTCCAGCTTACCAGAATTTGGACAATATCAATTATCTCTACCCGGACTTCAAAGGTAGAAAATATAGATGATTTCGGGAGAAAATCTTCTATGAAGAACGCTTTGCGAAATATCGTTCTGGATTTTGCCCTACCCCTCACGGCAGCACACCGATCGATGAAATTACTTGTATTTTCCTCAGATAGGGCCCTCCTGAACTCCACGGCAGGCTGTAAGCAATCGTCTCCGTCACGACATAGCCGATGAGGGTGAAAAATGGAAACTGTTTTGGACCCCCTACCCGCCCCGGCCAATCTGCTTTCTGCCATGGGCAATCCGAAAAGACTGCAAATCCTGTGCCTTCTGGCAGAGCATGAAATGCCTGTCGGACTACTCGTCCGCAAGATCGGATTGAGCCAGTCCGCTATTTCACAGCATCTTTCAAGGCTCCGTCAAGAAAAGATCGTGAACACAAGGCGTGAAGCACAGACTATCTACTACAGCATACGATCTGATCTGGTAAATCAGATACTACAGACGCTTGACGATTTTTACGGCGAGCCCTGGCGCGCCGGTATCCGCCACAACTGGCACGATACGCCCCCGTCCAGGCTTTAGAAATTACTGCCCCTCGGGGAAACAAAATGCTTTTCCCAGGAAACTTCACTGGATAAGAAACATCCGGTCTGATTATTGACAAACCCGACAAGCAATCATGATTTTGCCTTCTTCCCCGCCGTCATTCCGGCCTTGAGCCCGAATCAAGCAAGGGCCAAGTCCTTGCACGCAAGGACTCTTTCTGACAGCGCATAACAAGCGGCCCTCGATACCGGCTCAAGGCCGGTATGACGAAAGAATGCGAGACGAACTTTGTCAGCAGTCTGACCGGATAGGAAATATCCGGTATCTTTTGCCGATACAAAAAAAGTGGCGACAACTCAAAAGTCATCGCCACCGGCAGTCTTCTGATCAATTACAGGCGAGAACCTCAGGCAGCCTTGGCTTCGCCCTTGAGGCTTTCCAGGATGTTCTGCGGCGCGGAAACACCGTAGGGGTCCGTTTCGCAAAGATCGGAGAAGCCTTCTTCCTCGAACCACTTTTCGACAACGCCATCGTTGATGATGGCGGCATAGCGCCAGGAGCGCATGCCGAAGCCGAGATTGTCCTTGTTGACCAGCATGCCCATCTTGCGGGTGAATTCACCCGAGCCGTCCGGGATGACCTTGACGTGCTGCAGGTTCTGGCCCTTGGCCCACGCGTTCATGACAAACGCATCATTGACCGACATGCAGTAAATGTCGTCAATGCCCTGAGCCTGAAACTCGGGGAACAGTTTTTCAAAATCGGGAAGCTGATAGGTCGAGCAGGTCGGCGTGAAAGCGCCCGGCAGCGAGAACAGAACAACGCGCTTGCCCTTGAAATAATCATCGCTGGTCTTGTCTTCCCAACGGAAGGGGTTCGGGCCTTCAATGCTTTCATCGCGAACACGCGTGTGAAAGGTAACGTTCGGAACTGTGCGACCGTTCATCTCTACATCTCCTTGGTTCAAATCCGGGAGGATTTCTTTAAAAAAACTGTTGGCGAATTCTAACAATTTTCAATCAGGAATAAAGTAAAAACACTAGAATAATTCTAATGTAATAGCTCTTATGCGCTCAGTGCATAGCTCACCCTATCTCCCGTTCGAGCTGCATGTCGCGATTGTGAATAATGATTTCAAGGGAGAGGTCTGCGGCAAACGAGCGCACCAAAGGCAATAGACGGCACAACGGAATGAATATGTTTAGCCAACAGACACAGGCGCGCTCAAAATGGCCAGCCGATAGTCGCCCACCAGCGCAAATCCCAGCGCCCGATAGGCACGCGCGGCATGAAAGGTGCCCGTGAACAGGATAGACCTGCGCATGCCCTCTTCAAAAGCCCGTTCAAGCATCCTTCCGAGAAGATAGCGGGCATACCCGCGTCGGCGGCCCTCCGGCGGCGTCCACACCGGCCCGACCTGGACCATATCCTCATAGCGCGCATTGAACCCGGCCAGACAGACGGGAACGCCGTCCAGAAGAAGAACGAACCGGTCGAAGTCGTGGGCGTTGGCGAGATCGTCCGAAACGGCGGCTTCCACCGCCTCTGTCTGGTCCTCTCCGAGCGCTTCCTTGCGATAGGCCAGCAGCCACGACCGCAGGATTTCGGCGTCGGCATCGGCCCAATGTACCATTGTCAGATGCGGGTCGGAGGGGCCGGCAGGCAGATAGGTTTCGCGTGACAGAGAAAACAGGTTTTCGGCAACATTGAGCGTATATTCCGCCGCCTCGAGCCGAAACGCCTCAAGCAGCGCCAGAACCTGTTCGTCAGGCCCGAGAACGCCGGCAACCGGTCGCTTGATATTCATGCGCAGGTGGCTAACGAGACGCTGACGATAATCGGCTTGCGGCGCCTGCACCATAATATTGCCGTTCCAATAATGGGCAGCGACACCGGCGATTTTCTCCCCGTCATCAAATGCAGCCCAGTATTCACCGCCATAGGGTACATCCGGATTACCGATACCGGCACGCGCCATGTTGGAAAGCAGAAACATGCTGCTTTCGGCATAGTCGGAAAGGAAGGAAACGAGCGCGGGCGCATCCTCCGCCCGCAAGGCTCTCACTGTCATGACCGTCGCCCCAGCTATCAAAACCAGGCGCCATAGTGGCCAAGGCCCACCAAAAGGTGAAGCCGGAAAAGCCTTCCGATTCATGAAAGCTTGTTATCCCGACTTCACCGGAATTTGTGGTCAGAACAGGAAATACCGCTGCGCCATCGGCAACACCTCTGCCGGTTCGCAGGTCAGTACCTCGCCATCGGCGCGCACTTCATAGGTTTCCGGATCGACAGAGATTTCCGGCGTGGCGCTGTTGTGCACCATCGACGCCTTGGAAATGCCGCCGCGCGTGTTCTTCACCGGCAGAAGCTGCTTGGCAACGCCAAGCTTGTGGGCAATGCCGGTATCCAGCGAGGCTTCGGAGACGAAGGTGACGGAGGAATTGGTGCGCGATTTGCCAAATGAGCCGAACATCGGACGGTAATGCATCGGCTGCGGGGTCGGGATAGAGGCGTTCGGGTCGCCCATCTGGGCCGCCGCAATGGTGCCGCCCATGATGATCATTTCCGGTTTGACGCCGAAAAGTGCGGGATCCCACATCACCAGATCGGCGCGCTTGCCGACCTCGACCGAGCCGATCTCATGGCTGAGACCGTGAGCAATGGCCGGGTTGATCGTGTATTTGGCGATATAGCGCTTCACCCGGTAATTGTCGTTTTCGCCGCTTTCCTCCGGCAGGCGGCCGCGCTGGCGCTTCATCTTGTCGGCGGTCTGCCATGTGCGGATGATCACTTCGCCGACGCGGCCCATGGCCTGGCTGTCCGAGGAAATGATCGAGAACGCGCCGATGTCATGCAGAATGTCTTCCGCAGCAATCGTCTCCTTGCGGATGCGGCTTTCGGCAAAGGCGATATCCTCGGGAATGGACGGCGACAGGTGATGGCAGACCATCAGCATGTCGAGATGTTCGGCAATGGTGTTGACGGTATAGGGCCGGGTCGGGTTCGTTGACGAGGGAATGACGTTCGACTGGCCGCAGATCTTGATGATATCCGGCGCATGGCCGCCGCCTGCCCCTTCGGTGTGGAAGGCATGGATGGTGCGGCCCTTGAAGGCGGCGACCGTATCTTCCACGAAGCCGCTTTCGTTCAGCGTGTCGGTGTGGATCATCACCTGAACGTCGTATTTATCGGCAACCGACAGGCAGTTGTCGATGGCAGCCGGCGTCGTGCCCCAGTCCTCATGCAGTTTCAGCGCGCAAGCGCCGCCGAGCACCTGTTCTTCCAGCGCGCCGGGCAGCGAGGCATTGCCCTTGCCGGCAAAGGCCAGGTTCATCGGGAAGGCATCGGCGGCCTCGATCATCCGGCCGATATGCCAGGGGCCGGGCGTGCAGGTGGTGGCAAAGGTGCCATAGGCCGGCCCCGTACCGCCGCCAAGCATGCAGGTCAGCCCCGCCATCAGCGCTTCCTCGATCTGCTGCGGGCAGATGAAGTGGATATGGGCGTCCATGCCGCCGGCGGTGACGATCTTGCCTTCGGCGGAAATCGACTCGGTTCCGGGACCGACGATGATATCGACGCCTGCCTGCGTGTCCGGGTTACCCGCCTTGCCGATGCCGGCGATGCGCCCGTCCTTCAGCCCGATATCGGCCTTGACGATGCCCCAGTGGTCGATGATCAGCGCATTGGTGATCACCGTGTCGACCGCACCTTCGGCGCGCGTTGCCTGGCTCTGGCCCATGCCGTCGCGGATCACCTTGCCGCCGCCGAACTTGATCTCGTCACCGTAATGGGTGAAGTCCTTTTCCACCTCGACAAACAGTTCGGTATCGGCAAGACGCATCTTGTCGCCGGTGGTCGGGCCGAACATCGAGGCATAGGACTGGCGGGACATTTTAAAGGGCATGGATCACTCCCCATGAACACAATTTGACTTGATCCGCGCCGAAAGCCGCGCGGGACCGGCAATTTCAGGCTCTAGAGCTTGCCCATGACTTCCTGGCGGAAACCGTAGACATTGCGGTTGCCAGCAAAGGGCACCAGCGTGACATCGCGGGTCTGGCCGGGCTCGAAACGCACCGCCGTTCCGGCGGGAATATCGAGCCGCATGCCGCGCGCCTTTTCACGCTCGAAGGACAGGCCGGGATTGGTCTCGAAGAAATGGTAGTGGCTGCCCACCTGAACCGGACGGTCGCCGGTGTTGGAAACGGTCAGCGTCACGGTCTCAAGACCGGCATTGATTTCGATTTCGCCTTCGGCGGGGATCATTTCACCGGGTATCATTCCAAGTCCCTCAATTTACTTCAGACCTAAGTCTGCAAAATAATCATCCCATCCCATAATGGGTTTAAATTCATCGTCGAAACTCTTCGAGTATCGACCTGGTGTTCTATCATAAACCCTGCGTAGGCTTCGATTTATATTAATAAGACTACGCAAAACATCGTCCGGCAATGCACGCTTTGGCTCCCAAATTGCCTGAACTGATTCCACTTGCTGCCTCGCAAGTTCAGCCAATTCTGGATCAAAAGCGCCAATATAGTGAGAGGCAGAATAGTTTTGCGAAATAAGTTTCGCCTGCTCTCGCAAACCTTTCCTTTTGAATAAGCCGAACATCTATATCTGCGAGAATTTAAGCCTCCTCACCTGATCGGCTCGTGTACGGTCACCAGTTTGGTGCCGTCGGGGAAGGTTGCTTCCACCTGCACGTCGTGGATCATTTCCGGCACGCCTTCCATCACCTGATCGCGGGTCAGCACATGGGCGCCGGCTTCCATCAGTTCGGCCACGGGGCGGCCGTCGCGGGCGCCTTCCACCACATAATCGGTAATCAGCGCGATAGCTTCCGGCCAGTTGAGCTTGACGCCCCGCTCCAGCCTGCGGCGCGCCACCATGGCGGCCATGGAAACCATGAGTTTGTCCTTTTCACGCGGCGTCAGGTTCATGCGTCACTCTCGTTTCTGCTTATCGCTCGGTATTTCAAAGATGCCAGACTTTCGGCAGATTTTGGCCGTCCCGCAAGACCTTTAGTGCCGGAATCAGGCTTTTTCGCAAATGATAGCCGTCGGGCGCAACGATCCGGGCGACCAGCTTGCCGCTCCACTCGCTGGCCCCGCCCGCCGCTTCGCCAAGCGCTGCCCGCACCTTCGGCATCAGCGCTTCTGCGCGCGGGCCACAGTAAAGCAGGGTCGCAAATGCAACATCGCCACCGAGCACCGCCGTCTGCGCCACAAGGTTTTCGATATCACCGGTCATGCGCACATCTTCGGCATGGATCAGCTGGCCTTCCCGGCGCACCCGCCAGCGGTCGCGGAACTGACCGTATTGCACCGCCTCACCCATCGCCTTGCGTCCCAGAAGCACCGCCTCGATGGCCAGAAATTCGGCATTTTCCGCCAGATCGACATCCAGCCTGCGATTGAGCGAGGCATTATCGAACAGGATGGTTTCCTGCGGCAACCAGTCGAGCCGGGCATTGTCGCCAACCCGCAATTCGGTATCTATCATCGCCGGACCTTCATCCGACTTGTAGATTTTCTCGCAGGCCTGCGTGGTCACTGTCAGCGCCGTTCCGGCCTCGGCATCCATCACCCATTGCAGCCGGTCGCCGCCGGTCAGCCCGCCGGATGTGTTGATCAGAACGGCTTCCATCGCGCCGTCGAAGCTCTCGGGAATGCGGATCTTGGCCGCGCCCTCCTGATAGAACTCATCGAGACGGGTCCGGCCGGCCAGTGCCTTGGCTGTCACCTGTCCCCGTCCGAATGTACGCTGTGGCCGCGCGGTTCTGCCTGGCATTAACAGCACCACTCCGCCCTCGCTCCGGCTTTGACCCTGCCGTCTTTTTCTGCGCCGCTCATGGCGTTCCCTTTTTCTTTAATCATTCTGTCAAAAGGGTCAAAGCAAGTTTCATGCCGCACGGACAATGCCGGTTCGTTTTAATGCCCGTTCAGCGACACCGAAAGGCGAGACGGCAGTCAGAAGAATGTCAGGCGAAAACGCCAGCGCTGCCCGACGCACAAAAACTTCGCAGTCTGCGTGTGGAAGCATCACACCGTCAGATGCCGGCGAGCGTCCTCGGTATCGAGCGTTTCGGCCGGACCTTCATGAACGATGACGCCACGGTCCATGATATAGACCTTGTCGGCCAGTTCGCGGCAGAAATCGAGATACTGCTCAACCAGAAGAATGGCCATGCCGGTGGAATCGCGCAAGTAACGGATGGCGCGGCCGATATCCTTGATAATCGACGGCTGGATGCCTTCGGTCGGTTCGTCAAGAACGAGAATTTGCGGGCGCGTCACCATGGCCCGGCCGATGGCCAGTTGCTGCTGCTGGCCACCGGACAAGTCGCCGCCACGGCGCGACAGCATAGTCTGCAACACCGGAAACAGGCTGAAAATATCGTCGGGAATGCTGCGGTCGCCGGCCTTCAGCGGCGCAAAACCGGTTTCCAGATTTTCCTTCACCGTCAAAAGCGGAAAGATTTCGCGCCCCTGCGGCACATAGCCAACCCCTCGTTTTGCCCGGGCATAGGGCGCAAGCCCGTCGAGTTTTTCGCCCTGAAAGGCAATGGTGCCACCGGAAGTCGGATGTTGCCCCGTCACCGCCCTGAGCAGCGACGACTTGCCGACGCCATTGCGCCCCAGCACACAGGTGATCTTGCCCATTTCAGCCTCAAGCGAGACATCACGCAACGCCTGCGCCGCGCCATAATGCAGATTGACATTTTCAATGGTCAGCATGGTCGTGGACCTCTGTTTCAAAGGCAGAAATGGTCAGTGTCGCAAATTGGCTTTCTGTCTGTAGCCTGGATCCTCGGGTCAAGCCCGAGGATGACGCATTAAGAGAGGGCGACGGGAAAAACTGGCCGGCAAACACGAAATGTGTGCTCGTTTGCCCTGAGCCGTCTTTTGCTTTCCGTGCCTTCGCATTTGTGTCATCCTCGGGCTTGACCCGAGGATCCATACAGACCGGCAAAACGCGATGACCGGCTATGTCTATATCGTCACCAACAAGCCACATGGAACGCTTTACATCGGCGTCACGTCTGACCTCGAGCGACGCATCTTCGAGCATCGCGAAGGACTGACGAAAGGCTTCACCAGCCGCTACGGCTGCAGCCGGCTTGTCTGGTACGAGGAACATTTCGAAATCGGTAGTGCGATCACCCGGGAAAAGGCTCTCAAACACTGGAACCGCGCGTGGAAGATCGCGCTGATCGAACGCGTCAATCCCGGCTGGGACGATCTCTACGAGACGTTTCTCTGAGCAATCCGGCGTGGATCCTCGGGTCAAGCCCGAGGATGACCCGAGGGGGGAGGTCTGCACTTTATTAGCGAAGGCTTTCTCCGGGGAAAGCTCTGAGAAGAATTCCTGCGACTTTTCAGCATGCCCTGAGGTCGCACGCTGCACCCAGCCTTCCCCATTTGCGTCATCCTCGGGTTTGACCCGAGGATCCATCCAGCATCTCAACTCGCTCGCGGCCATCCCCTCACCGCCCCAGATAATTCTCGATGACCTTGGGGTCATTCGACACAAAATCGATCGATCCTTCGGCGAGCACGGAGCCTTCGGCGAGGCAGGTGACCTTGACGCCGAGGTCGCGGACGAAGCCCATGTCGTGCTCGACGACGACGACGGCGCGGGTTTTGGCGATTTCGCGCAAAAGACGCGCGGTCTCGACGGTTTCGGCGTCGGTCATGCCGGCAACCGGTTCGTCGACCAGAAGCAGTTTCGGTTCCTGCGCCAGCAGCATGCCGATTTCCAGCCACTGTTTCTGGCCATGCGACAGGTTGGCGGCAAGCTCGTCCCTGCGGGCGGTCATGCGGATGGTTTCGAGGATTTCCTCGATGCGGGTCCGGTCTTCACCGGTCAGGTGATAAAACAGCGTCGAAAACACCCCGCGCCTGCGGTTCAGCGCCAGTTCCAGATTGTCCCAGACCGTATGGCTTTCGAACACGGTCGGCTTCTGGAATTTGCGGCCAATGCCGAGCTGGGCAATATCGGCCTCGTCGCGGCGGGTGAGATCGATCGTGTCGGAGAAGAACACCTCGCCCTCATCCGGCCGGGTCTTGCCGGTGATGATGTCCATCATCGTTGTCTTGCCCGCCCCGTTCGGGCCGATGACGGCGCGCAGCTCTCCCGGTTCGATGACGAAGGACAGGCTGTTGAGCGCCTTGAACCCGTCAAACGATACCGAGACATTGTCGAGATAGAGCAGGCTCTTGGCGCGTTTTTCCTGCGGGCTCATCGTGCCGCCTCCCCTTCTGCTGCCGCCGTATCGATACCGGCTTCAGCCTCCTCAGCGCGTTCATTGCGCGACAGCGCGTCATCGCCGCCGGATGTGTTTTTCCGCGAGAACCGTCCGGCCAGCGTTCCGACAATGCCCTTCGGCAGGAACAGGGTGACGGCGACGAACAGGCCGCCGAGCGCGAACAGCCAGAAGGCAGGGAAAAGCCCGGTGAAAATCGTCTTGCCGCCGTTCACAAGAATGGCGCCGATGATCGGGCCGACCAGCGTCGCGCGACCGCCGACCGCCGTCCAGATGACGACTTCGATGGAGTTTGCCGGCGCGAATTCGCCCGGATTGATGATCCCGACCTGCGGCACGTAAAGCGCACCGGCCACGCCCGCCATCATGGCGGAAACGACGAAGGTGAAAAGCTTGTAGTTTTCCACCCGGTAGCCGAGAAAGCGCACCCGGCTTTCGGCATCGCGCACGCCGACCAGCACCTTGCCGGCCTTGGAGCGGACAATGGCCGAGGCGATGAAAAGTCCGAGCGCGAGAAACAGTGCGGAGGCTGCAAACAGGGCGGCGCGTGTTGACCCCGCTTGCACGGAAAAGCCGAGAATATCCTTGAAATCGGTCAGGCCATTATTGCCGCCGAAGCCCATATCGTTGCGGAAGAAGGCGAGCAGCAGCGCATAGGTCATCGCCTGGGTGATGATCGAAAGATAGACGCCGTTGACGCGCGAGCGGAAGGCAAACCAGCCGAAGACGAAGGCCAGCAGGCCCGGCACGACAAGCACCATCAGCATGGCGAACCAGAACATGTCGAAGCCATGCCAGAACCACGGCAGATGCTGATAGTTCAGGAACACCATGAAGTCCGGCAGAACCGGGTCGCCATAGACGCCGCGTGAACCGATCTGGCGCATCAGATACATGCCCATCGCATAGCCACCGAGCGCGAAGAACGCGCCGTGACCGAGCGAAAGAATGCCGCAAAAGCCCCAGACGAGATCGAGCGAAAGTGCCAGCAGCGCATAGCAAAGGTACTTGCCGAACAGCGAGACCATATAGGTCGGCAGGTGAAACGGGCTTTCTGCCGGCACAAAGAGATTGAGGAAGGGCACCAGAAGCGCTGCGGCGAACAGCACGGCGATGGCGATGAGAACCTTGCGGTCGAGAGAGCGCAGGAGATAGGCCGTAATCATGATTCAACCGCCCTTCCCTTGAGTGCGAACAGACCGCGCGGCCGTTTCTGGATGAACAGGATGATGAAGACGAGCACCAGGATCTTGCCGAGAACGGCGCCGGCATAGGGCTCGAGAAACTTGTTGAGGATGCCGAGGGAAAATGCGCCGACGAAGGTGCCCCAGAGATTGCCGACGCCACCGAAGACCACGACCATGAAACTGTCGATGATGTAGGACTGGCCGAGATTGGGCGAGACATTGTCGATCTGCGAGAGCGCAACGCCTGCCAGACCGGCAACGCCCGAACCGAGTGCAAAGGTGAAGGCATCAACCCATGGCGTGCGGATGCCCATGGACGCGGCCATGCGCCGGTTCTGCGTGACGGCGCGCATCTGCAGGCCGAAGGCGGAACGCTTCATCAGCACGAGAAGCCCGGCGAAAACCGCAAGCGCAAAGACGATGATCCACAGACGCGACCATGTGATCACCAGCCCGCCGAGGTCGAACGACCCCGACATCCACGCCGGATTGCCGACCTCGCGGTTGGTGGGGCCGAAAATGGTGCGGATCGTCTGCTGAAGGATCAGCGACACGCCCCAGGTGGCCAGCAGCGTTTCCAGCGGACGGCCATAGAGAAAGCGGATGACGCCGCGTTCGATGACAAGACCGACGGCACCGGTGACGACAAAGGCGACCGGAAGGGCGATGGCCAGCGACCAGCCGAAGAGATCCGGATAGGAATTACGGATCACCTCCTGCACCATGAAGGTGCAGTAAGCGCCGATCATCACCATTTCGCCATGGGCCATGTTGATGACCCCCATCACCCCGAAGGTGATGGCAAGGCCGATGGCGGCAAGCAGCAGCACAGAGCCGAGCGACAGGCCATACCAGACATTCTGGCCGGCATCCCAGAAGGCAAGCCGCTTTTCGATTTTTGCCTGCGCGGCGTCGATATCGGCCTGAAGTTCGGGCTCCAGACTGCCGCGCGCGGAAAGCAGAATGGAAATCGCCTCGCGCCCGCCGATTGCGGCGATATCGTCAATCGCCTCGGTTTTCGCCTCTATCCCGGCATTGGAATTGAGAATGGAGACGGCACGCGCCTGCGAAAGCGCCGATTTGACCTCGCCGTCCTCTTCCCGCTCCAGCGCCTGCTCGATGAGAGCAAGATTGTCCTCGCTCGGGGCGCTCATGAGTTCATGTGCGGCTGAAAGCCGGACATTGCGGTCGGGGCTTCCAAGCGTCAGGCCGGCAAGGGCGGCATCGATTGCGCGGCGGAGATTATTGTTGACCCCGACCTTTTCCAGATCGCGCTTGGAGGCTTCACCCACCTGTTCACCGGTCAACGGGTCGATCAGCAGAAGATTGCGCCGCGAACTGGCATCGGCCGTCATGAAGACCTTGCCATCATCCTCGCGGTAATAGAGATCGCCGGCGGCAAGCGATTTCAGCGCCGGCACCACGGCGGTGTCGCCGGTGGCTGCGAGTTTGTTGACCTGCTCTTCCGTTTCGGAAAAATTCCGCGCCGTTGCAAAGCCGTCAATCATGCCCTGCAGGTCGTCGGCGGCCTTCAGGGAAAGCGGCGCACATGTCAGAAAAACAATAAGTGAAAGAATAAAGGCTCTTAAATAGCGCATGCGAGAAAGAGATGACATGTGCGCCCCCGATTTTGGTGGCCCGTAACGGCCACCCCCCTGTTCATCAGGCGCGGCAGAACCGCGCCTGACAATGACGTCGTCGGATTACTCGGCAGCCATGCCGCCGCACTGACCGGTCTCGGTGTTGAAGTTGCCGCACGACATCGGAGCGCGCCAGTCGGCAATCAGGTTCTTGGAGTCGGGCAGGTAATCGGACCACGCATCGCCTGCGACCAGGCCGGGCGTTTCGTAGACGATGTCGAACTGACCATCATCCTGGATTTCACCGATCAGAACCGGCTTGGTGATGTGGTGGTTCGGCATCATCGCGGAGTAGCCGCCCGAAAGGTTCGGAACCGAAATGCCAACCATGGCGTCAATCACGGCATCCGGATCGGTGGTGCCGGCCTTTTCAACGGCCTTAACCCACATGTTGAAGCCGATGTAATGAGCCTCCATCGGGTCGTTGGTCACGCGGGCATCGTCGCCGGTATAGGCATGCCATGCGTCGATGAAGTCATAGTTCGCATCGGTATCGACCGATTCGAAGTAGTTCCAGGCCGCCAGATGGCCGACAAGCGGACCGGTATCGAGACCGGCAAGCTCTTCTTCGCCAACGGAGAAGGCAACGACCGGAATATCAGAAGCCGAAATGCCCTGGTTGGCCAGCTCCTTGTAGAACGGCACGTTGGCGTCACCGTTGATGGTGGAGACCACGGCGGTCTTCTTGCCTTCGGAACCGAAGTTCTTGACGTCGGAGACGATCGTCTGCCAGTCGGAGAAGCCGAACGGCGTATAGTTGATCATGATGTCTTCATCGGCAACGCCGTGATCCTTCAGATAGGCTTCGAGGATCTTGTTGGTCGTGCGCGGATAGACATAGTCGGTACCGGCCAGAACCCAGCGCTCGACGCCTTCGTTCTCCATCAGGTAATCGACGGCGGGAATGGCCTGTTGGTTCGGTGCAGCACCGGTGTAGAACACGTTGCGCTGGCTTTCCTCGCCCTCATACTGGACGGGATAGAACAGGATGTTGTCGAGTTCCTCGAACACCGGCAGAACCGATTTGCGCGAAACGGAGGTCCAGCAGCCGAAGACAGCCGAAACGCCGTCGCCTTCGATCAGCTCACGCGCCTTTTCGGCAAAAAGCGGCCAGTCGGAGGCCGGGTCGACGACGACAGGCTCAAGCTGCTTGCCGAGAAGTCCGCCCTTTTCGTTCTGCTCTTCGATGAGCATCAGCATGGCGTCTTTCAGCGTCGTCTCCGAAATCGCCATCGTGCCGGACAGCGAATGCAGGATGCCGACCTTGATCGTGTCTTCCTGCGCGAGCGCAGCGGTTGCGGTCGATACCGTCAGCGCCGCCATAAGCGCCGCGCCGGTCAGTCCCTTTTTGAATTTCATCTTATTTCCCCTCAACGGATTATCGCCTGAATGGCGTCTGGAAATCGCGGCGCCCGAAAACGAACGCCTGCGCCAACTATCGTTGAGGGAGAGAAAACCCCACATACGTCATTTGACGTATGTGGGGTGGAAGACCGTCTGTCAGAAGCGCATTACGGCCGGTTTCGAAGCGCCTCGGCCTCGGCATAAAACTTCTTTTCCCAGTCCTTGTGGTTGTCGAGGCCTTCGCGGATGAACGGCGTGAAGATCGCCATATGCATCAGCAGCCAGTTGACGCATTTCGCCGGAAAACGCGTCGGTTTGACGAAATCGACGAACAGCACCACGCGGGTCTTGTCGGTGTGGTTCCAGGCCTCGTGCTCGTAGGCGTCATCGAAAATCAGCACCTTGCCTTCTTCCCAGTGGCAGATCTGGTCCTTGACGCGGATCGCCAGTTCGTCCGGCTCGGCCTCCGGCACGATCATGCCGAGATGAAGGCGCAGCACGCCGTTATAAGGGCCGCGATGGGCCGGCAGGTGCTTGCCGGGCTCGAAGATGGAAAACATCACCGTCGTCAGCCCCGGTATCTTCTGCATGGCCTTCCAGGTTTCCCGGCAGGCGGCGATATTCTGTTCCGATTTCAGCCCGTAGCCGAGCAGGAAGAAGGTCTTCCAGTGGTTGTCGTCGGAAATCGTCTTCACATCGGTCGAGATATCCTGGAAGCTCGGCAGCTCGCTCTGGCGCAGAAGGACCTTGTCCAGCTCGGCGCGAATGGCGGGCGCTGCCGCCTCGATTTCCTTCGACCACGGAAAAGTCGCATTGTCATAAACCGGCGGATTGCCGTGAATGGCATGTTTCAGATTGAGCTTTTCCGCCCAGTTGACGATGCCCATGAAAAAGCGGGTCGCAGCCGAGGGTCGTTCCATCGGCGCAATACCATCGGTTCCGAAAGTCTGCCCTTCATCGGTGCTTTCTGTCTGCGCTTTTGCCATCGTCCACTCCTGTCTGCATGGCCGCCGGATAGCGGCCTGTTCCCATCCGATTACCATAACATCGTCGAAAACAAGGAAAAAGTGCGGCAGGCATGTGGGTTTCACCACGGTTTTCACTTGCCAAGGGCCGTCCTTGTCGAAACATTCAGGCAAACACCGACTTTTCCGATGCAAAGCCAGAGTTCATGACGCCACGCCAACGCATTATCCCCGTCCGGCGCGAATATAACCGCTGGGTCGCCAACCAGACGCTGGAAGACTACGCGCTGCGCTTTACCGCCAAGAGCGCGCGCCGTTTTTCCTCCAGCCGGATTTCGCAGACGGCCATCGGCGCGATTTCGTTTCTGGCGCTGGAGGCGATCGGCGGCACGATCACGCTTTCCTACGGCACGACCAATGCCTTTTTCGCAGCCATCGTCGCGGCAGCCGTGATGCTGCTGGCTGGTCTGCCGATCGCGAAATATGCGATCCGCCACGGCGTCGACATCGACCTTCTGACCCGCGGCGCATCCTTCGGCTATATCGGCTCGACCGTCACATCGCTGATCTATGCAAGCTTCACCTTCATCCTGTTTGCCATCGAAGCCTCGATCATGTCGGCCGCACTGGAACTGGCCTTCGGCATTCCGCTGTGGATCAGCTATGTCATCTCGGCGGTGCTGGTCATACCGCTGGTGACCTATGGCGTGCAGATGATTTCACGGTTCCAGCTTCTCACCCAGCCATTCTGGATCATTCTCAACATCCTGCCCTTCATCTTCATCGCCTTCATGGATTTCGAGAAATTCGAACTCTGGCGGGCCTTTGGCGGGCTCAATGCGGCCTCTGCGGAGCCGGGAACGGCGGCGGCCTTTACGCTGACCGGCTTTGCGGCAGCAGCCGGTGTCATCTTCGCGCTGATGCCGCAGATCGGCGAACAGGTGGACTTTCTGCGGTTTCTGCCTGCAACGGGCAAACGCAGTTTCCGCCACCGGCTGGCCGTGTTTCTGGCAGGTCCCGGCTGGGTGGTCGTCGGCGTGCCCAAGCTGATGGCCGGATCGTTCCTGGCCGTTCTGGCGCTCTCCTCCGGCGTGCCGGCCGAAAGCGCCGCCGACCCGTCGCACATGTATCTGACGGCCTTCGGCTACATGCTGCCCAACCAGACCGCCGCCCTTTTGCTGATGGCCGCTTTCGTCGTCATTTCGCAGCTCAAGATCAATGTGATGAACGCCTATGCGGGTTCGCTCGCATGGTCGAATTTCTTTTCGCGGCTGACCCACAGCCATCCCGGCCGCGTCGTCTGGCTGGTGTTCAACGTGGCCATCGCCCTGCTTTTGATGCAGCTCGGCATCTACCGGCTGCTGGAAGCCTCGCTCAGCGTTTTCGCCATCATCGCCATGTCCTGGCTTTCGACGATTTCCGCCGATCTGTTCATCAACAAGCCGCTGAAGCTTTCGCCGCCCGGCATCGAGTTCAAACGCGCCCATCTCTACGACATCAACCCGGTGGGTCCGGGCGCCATGTTCCTTGCCGCCGCCATCGCGCTTGCCGCGCATTTCGGCGCGTTCGGTGCGCTCGCGGTCTCTTTCGCGCCCTTCATTGCCTGTTTCGTGGCGCTCATCGCCTCACCGCTGATCGCCTGGAGCACGGGCGGGCGCTATTACCTGGCGCGCAAGCCGAGGAAGGGCTGGCAGTCGCTCACCACCATCACCTGTTCGATCTGCGAGCACCCGTTCGAGCCGGAGGACATGGCGTGGTGTCCGGCCTATGCAGGGCCGATCTGTTCGCTCTGCTGCTCGCTCGACAGCCGTTGCCACGACCTGTGCAAACCGAAAGCGCGGCTCAACACACAGGTCGCGACGGTGGCCGGAAAACTGCTTCCCGCCCGCATTGTCGCCCAGCTTGCCACCCGCCTCGGACGCTACAGCATTGCCTTCGTGCTGTCGGCGGCCGCAATCGGCGCCATCCTGTTCATGATTTCGCACCAGATGGCCGAGGCCGCCCCGGAAACGGCATCGGTGGTTTATGACACGGCGCTGATCGTCTTCTTCGTCTTCGCCCTGATTGCCGGCGTTGTCGCATGGTTCTTCGTGCTCGCCCATGACAGCCGCATGGTGGCGGAGGAGGAATCCTCACGCCAGACGACCCTGCTCTTGAAGGAAATCGCTGCCCACGAGAAAACCGATGCCGCCCTTCAGGCCGCCAAGGAGACGGCGGAGGCGGCCAACCGCGCCAAGAGCCGTTATGTCGTCGGCCTTTCGCACGAGCTGCGCACGCCGCTCAACGCCGTTTCCGGCTATGCACAACTGCTGGAACGCGACGTGACCATTCCCGAAGCCCGCAGACCGGCCATCAAATCCATCCGCCGATCGGCCGATTATCTCTCGGGCCTGATCGACGGCCTGCTCGACATTTCCCGCATTGAATCCGGCCGCCTGCAGGTGTTCTCCAACGAAATCGACCTGACGGAATTTCTCGACCAGATCACCGATATGTTCGAAACCCAGGCGCGCGCCAAGGGCCTTGTCTTCCGCCACGAACGCGACCGGACCATGCCGGCCTATGTGCGCACCGACGAAAAGCGGCTGCGGCAGATTCTCGTCAATCTGCTCTCCAATGCGGTGAAATTCACCGACAGTGGCGCGGTTAACTTCAAGGCGCATTATCGCAATCAGGTCGCCACCTTCATTGTCGCGGATACCGGCAGCGGCATTGCCGAAACGGATCTCGAACGCATCTATGAACCGTTCGAGCGCGGCGACGGCAAGGCGGAAAAGCCGGGCCTTGGCCTCGGTCTCACCATTACCCGGCTTCTGGTCAACACGCTTGGCGGCGCCATTGACGTCGAAAGTGCGGAGGGCAAAGGCACCACCTTCACCGTCAGGCTGATGCTTGCCTCCATCGAACGCCCGGCCCCGCCACGCGGCAGCACGGACCGGACCGGCGGCAGCTATGACGGCCCGCGCCGTATGATCATGGTCGTTGACGACAACGCCGACCACCGCGCGATGATGCGTGATATTCTCGAACCCCTCGGCTTCACCGTGATGCTGGCGGAAGACGGGGAAACCTGCCTGAAACAGATTGCCGACAAGCGCCCCGATATATTCCTGCTCGACATCCGCATGCCGGGCATGAACGGCTGGCAGCTTGCCACCCGTCTGCGCGATGCCGGCGTTACCGCGCCGATTGTCATGCTCTCGGCCAATGTCGGCGACGATGCGATTATCGGCCGGGGCGATGACAGCCACAATGATACGCTCGCCAAACCGGTCAGCCTGAACCGGCTGAAGGATGTTCTGGCCATCCAGCTCGGCCTGAACTGGCATGACAAACCGGAAGCCGCACCGGCGCCTGCGACAAAAACACCGGAAAAACTGCTCTTTCCGCCCGAAACCGTGCGCGATGAATTGATGCGCCTTGCCGAAATCGGCTATCTACGCGGTATCAGGGACATGCTCGGCGAACTTTCGGCCAGTGAGGCTTACCGACCCTTTGTGCAAAAGGCCGAGCCGTTCATCGCCGGTTTCGACGTGGACGGTTTTGTCCGCTTCCTGAAAACGGCTGAAACCGGCAATACCGGAGAGGAACTGAAATCCGATGGCTGAGGAAATCGTACTTCTGGTCGATGACAGTCCGGAGACGCTGAGCTTCCTCACCGAAGCGCTGGAGGAGACCGGCTATTCCGTGCTGATTGCGACCTCCGGCGAGAGCGCCCTGAAGATTGTCGAGCGGGTTTTGCCCGACCTCGTGCTGATGGATGCGGTGATGCCGAAAATGGACGGTTTCGAAGCCTGCCGGCGGCTGAAGAGCGGACCGGCGGCGGAAACCCCCGTCATCTTCATGACCGGGCTATCGGAAACCGAGCATATCGTCCATGCGCTGGAATCGGGCGGCGTCGACTACCTGACCAAGCCGATCAATATCGACGAGCTGCGCGCGCGCATCCGCGTTCATCTGGCAAATGCCCGCTCCACCCAGAGCGCCCGCGTCGCGCTTGACGCCACCGGCCGTCACCTTCTGGCAACCGGCCCGGACGGGTCGTTTCGATGGATGACCCCGCAGGCAAGCCGGCTGATCGGCGCGGCAACCGGCGGCGAACCCGACCTGAACCTGATTGCCAGTGAAACCGGCAGATGGCTGCAATCGGGCGGGGCTTCAGGTGCCTCACCGGATCAGCCCATGCTCCCGATCACGCTCAACGGCCGGCTTCTCTATCAGCTGGCTTTTCTGGAAAAGACGGGCGCCGACGAATACCTCTTCCGCGTGACCGGTGCCAATCCGGTAAGCGATGACGCGGCGCTGCGGAAAAACTTCCCGCTGACGGTGCGCGAATCCGAAGTATTGCTGTGGATCGCCAAAGGCAAGACCAACCGCGACATCGGCGATATTCTCGGCCTTTCCACCCGCACGGTGAACAAGCATCTGGAACAGATCTACGTCAAGCTCGGCGTCGAAAACCGCGCCTCTGCGGCGGTAAAGGCAGCCTATGTGCTGCATGATATGTAGCAGAGACACGGGGCGGAGACGCCCCACGCCAATTGGTTGAGAACCGCTTCCCCACTCTGGGGTCACCCTCGGGCTTGTGTGGACGAGATGTGGTTTACTTGATCTCACTGGCCGGGATGCGCATCCCGGCCAGTGCAGGCAGGTGGCCGTTTTCTCGGACTGGTTAGAATAGCCGCGATCAAGCAAGGCCCTGCCTGCTCCCTTTGACCCCGTACGGTTGCTCGGGCTTTCGCCCGCACCACAAGCCTGGGAGCAAGGTAATGTTACAGCAGATCTCCTTTGTTGGCATTGATGTCGCCAAGGACCGGTTCGATCTTTTCATTCTTCCCAGCGGTGAGCGCATGAGCGTGAATTCCGGCGAGGCCGGCATAGCGCGCCTTGTGTCTCGCCTTTTGAAGCTGGGACCGATCAAGATTGCGGTCGAAGCATCGGGCGGCTATGAACGCAGGCTAGCCCTTAACCTGCATGAAGCCGGTCTGGTCGTCTATATCGTGCCGCCGGCAAGAGTGCGCAGCTTCGCCCGCTCCCTTGCCCAGCATGCCAAGACCGACGCCATCGATGCTCAAATGATCGCACGCCATCTTGAAACGGCTCATGAGCGCCTTGAACCTTTCCGTC